>NZ_JBRCHD010000027.1:0-71889 GCF_053489755.1 Rhodoflexus sp. | reverse complement strand
GGCATTACCGCCTATTCCGACAGGCGTTTGAAAAGCAATATTTCCGAAGATGTGAAAGGTTTAGATTTTATCCTGCGGTTACGCCCTGTAAGCTACAACGAAAATCCTGAAATCTTGCACCAAATCTGGGGAACGCCTGATAGCTTGGTAAAAAAAATAGACCATAGCCAAATTAAAACGACGCGCTTTACAGGGCTGATTGCCCAAGAAGTAGAGCAAGCTATGAAAGAAAGCGGCTACTCAACTTTTACAGGCATAGACATCCCCCACAACGAAAAGGAAGCGTATGCTTTGCGTTATGTAGATTTTATCATGCCGCTCATCAAGTCCGTACAAGAGCAACAAAACCTTATCGAGAAACAACAAGCCTTTATCGAAACGCAACGGAAAGCAATAGAGTCCTTGCAGGCGCAAGTTCAAATCTTAGAAAAATCTAATGAGCAGATGGGAAGCACCTTACAGTCCGAATTGCAGCGCATCAAGGCTGCCCTTGAGCAGATCAGAACTGAAACAAGTCTGCACACGGCAGCGGCGCATTGATGATTAAGACTGTTACGTAAAGAGGCTGTCTAAATATGAGATACAGTCTGACCCTGTGGGTCAGACTGTATGCAAGAGTATCCGTGCAAGTCGGCGCAATCAGCGTTCTGATAAATTTTCAGTGACCCCGACGGGAATCGAACCCATACCAAAAGTTTAGGAAACTTCTATTCTATCCGTTGAACTACGGGGTCATTTGCTATGAGTTGTCCCTAAAACCTACATAAAATGCGAATTTAGACGGATAACAACAGATAAACGCTGTGTTTTTAGTTAATAAAAATCCGTAAAAATCTGCCTAATCAGCCTCTTTCAGCGTTCCAAAGTTTGGGATGACTCATAGTTAGCATGACTTGCGCCAAGCTATTAGGCAAAATTATTTAAAATGCGCTATATTTAAAAGTTAAACACGCGCTCAGCTGTGAATAATAGCAGCCAATGAACCGGCATATTTTTTATTTATGAAGAAGCAAAAACCGAAAGCAAAGAAAAATAAACTCAAAGCGGACAGTTACGACCCGCGCCAGTTGCAACACAGACTTACCGATTTGTTCGAGCGCTCCAAAAACACTACCTACACACTCAAACAGCTATTTAAAAAACTGCATGCCAACGATTTACAAGCGCGCGCGGTCGTAGAAGCAATGGTTGATTTGCTGGTGCGCAAAGAAATTTTGCAGCGCAATGGACAGTTGATCTATCTGACCAAAAAAGGCAGCGTACAGGAAAAAGAAACCCTGACGGGCAGAGTGGATTATGTGAATCCCGAATTTCTGTTTGTTACCAGCGAAGACGGCAGTTTTCCCGACATCCGCGTCAGCCGCCGCCATGCCGGAACAGCCCTTGACGGCGACACAGTGCGCGTACAAATTCATCGCTACAACCAAAGCGACCGCCCCGAAGGCGAGATTGTGGAGGTGATACACAGATTCCGCACCGATTTTGTCGGCGTGATTGAACTTTCGCCGCGCTTTGCCTTTGTCATCCCCGACAAGCGCAAAATGTACCACGACATATTCGTCCGCCTAACCGATACGAAAGGTGCGAAACATGGCGAAAAGGTCGTAGCTGCCATTACAGGATGGGACGAAGCGGGTAAAAATCCTTTCGGTATTGTTACCAAAGTATTGGGCAAAGCGGGCGAACACGAAACGGAAATGCACTCTATCATGGCAGAGTACGAGCTGCCGATGGAATTCCCTGAAGAGGTCATAGCAGAAGCCGAGCAAATCAGCGAAGCTATCACCCCAAAAGAAGTTGCCAAACGGCGCGATTTCAGGGGAGTGCCGACTTTTACGATTGACCCCGAAGATGCGCAGGATTTTGACGACGCTTTGTCGTTTCGCAAATTAGCAAACGGCAACTACGAAGTCGGCGTACACATTGCCGATGTTACGCACTATGTAGTGCCCGGCACATTGGTTGAACGCGAAGCCTACCGCCGCGCTACTTCGGTCTATCTGGTGGACAGGTGCGTGCCGATGCTGCCCGAAAAACTTTCCAACAAACTCTGTTCGCTACGCCCCAACGAAGAAAAACTCACTTTTTCAGCCGTTTTTGAAATCACCGAACGCGGGCGTATTGTTAGCGAATGGTTCGGCAAAACGATTATCTGTTCGCAGCACCGCTTTACCTACGAAGAAGCGCAGCAAGTAATTGAAACCCAAAAAGGCAACTTTGCGGAAGAGATTCTTGCACTTAACAAACTTGCCAAAATATTGCAGCGCAAGCGCGTACAGTCCGGCGCTATTTTGTTTGAGACAACGGAGGTAAAATTCCGCTTAGACGAAAGGAAAAAGCCTATTGAAATTTTCACCAAAGTCCGCAAAGACGCACATAAACTCATTGAAGAGTTCATGCTGCTTGCCAATAAGCAGGTAGCGGAGTTTGTCTATCAGATGCGCAAGGGCAAAGAACGCAATGTTATGGTGTATCGTACACACGACAAACCCGACGAAGAAAAAGTAGAAAACTTTGCCAATTTCGCCAAGCAATTTGGGCACAGCATCAAAACCGGTGATAAAGACCTCGCCAAGTCGCTCAACGAACTTAACTCGCTGGTAGAAGGCAAACCCGAACAAAATGTGCTGCAACATTTGGCTATCCGCGCTATGGCAAAGGCAAAATACACGACCGACCCGCTGCCGCATTTCGGACTGGCGTTTAAACACTATACTCATTTTACCTCGCCCATCAGGCGCTATCCCGATATGATGGCGCACCGCCTGCTGCAACACTATCTGGACGGCGGCGCGCAGGTCAACCGCAATGAGTACGAAGAACGCTGCAAACACAGCAGCGCCATGGAAAAACGCGCTGCCGATGCCGAACGGGCCAGCATTAAATACAAGCAGGTAGAACTCATTCAGGACATGCAACAGGCAGGCAAACTGCGCGGCAAGTTGCTTATGGGCGTAGTTACGGGCGTTACCGAATGGGGCGTGTACGTAGAACTCACCGAAACGCGCTGCGAAGGCATGGTGCGCATGAACGACATCCCCGGCGACTACTATGAGCACGATGCCAAAAATTACTGCGTGGTCGGTAGGCGCTACGGACGCACCATCCGCCTCGGCGACAAAGTACAGGTGCGCCTCAAAGCAACCAACCTTGAAAAGCGCACCATAGATTTCGTCATGGAAGAGTTTTAAAACTTGCAACCGATACCTTGGCGCAAATTAGGTCTTTCACTCTATTAAATTGCGGTATAACTATGCGAGCATAGTTAGTAAATTTTTCTGCCAGCGTCGCACCGGGTTGTGTTTTGGTAACAGAAAAAACGCCGTGCCAAGTAGCTATCGTTCGCTCTTGGGTTTCATAAGTCAGCCAAAGCATCAGTACAAACTGCTCGTTGAGTTGCGAAGGCAGCGGAGCATAGAAGGGTACATCAATGTAACTGTGCTGGGGCAGGCTTGTTTCCTGAGCTACTAATTCCGACTCGCGGCTCAGGCAAAAGTGGCAAAACAGGGGCAAAAACTCGTTTTCTGCCAACTGCTCGCAAGATTTGCAAGGCGTTGACAGTACATCCATTTGTTTGTCAGTCATCATGGTTCAATGTGTACCGAAAAAAAACATGAAAGTAGAAGTGAAAAATCAGGCAGCTATTAAAGTTACGACAATTCGGGCAATGATTGGCATGTTTGCATTACTTTTTTGCTACTGTGTCACAACGAGCTGTTCACATGTGCAATCCTCTGAAAAAAAGGCTGTTACAGACGAAAATACGCTACTAAAACCTGTCGTGCGGATAGTGCCGCCGCCTGCGCTGCAAAACAGCGATTCGGACACCACAACGCTGCGTGTGATGGATAGTCTGATTGAAAAGTTCCGCGCCAAATGGCTCATCGGCGGGCTTTCACTGGCAATCGCCAAAGACGGGCGATTGGTTTACGCCAAAGGTTTCGGGCAAGCCAATCAGGAAAAGGGCGAGGCGATGACCCCGCAGCACCGTTTCCGCGTTGCTAGTGTATCCAAACTGATTACCGCCGCTGCCATCATGCAACTTGCCGAACAGGGCAAACTCAAACTTTCTGACAAAGTATTCGGAGCATCAGGCATTCTTACCGATAGTCTTTATCTGAATGCCAAAGATGCGCGTATCTATCAGATTGAAGTCCGGCACTTGCTGCAACACACCGGCGGCTGGAAGAATGTTTTCCGCGCCGATCCCATGTTTATCACGCTGGAAGTAGCCGCGCACATGCGCCAAAAACCTCCTGCCGATCTGGATCTACTGATTCGCTTCATGCTATCGCAGAAAATGCTGACCGAGCCGGGTACTTTTTTTGACTATTCCAACTTTGGCTATTGCCTGTTGGGACGCGTGATTGAAAAAGTAAGCAGACAAAGCTACGAGCGCTATGTGCAGGAAAATCTACTCGCGCCGCTGGGCATTCGCCATATGCAGATGGGTAAAAATCGCTACGAGGAGCAACTGCCCAACGAAGTTACCTATTACGACCACGAGGGCGCATCGCTCCGCCCGGACATCAGCGGCAGCGGCGCAAAAGTCAGCCGACCCTACGGCGGAACTGACGTGGCGCTGCTGGGAGCAGCAGGCGGCTGGATTGCCTCGCCTGTGGAACTCTTGCGCCTTACGCTTTCATTAGACGGCATGGCATCCGTTCCCGATGTGTTGTCGCAGCAGAGCATCCGCGAAATGAGTTGCAATTCAGGTAATTTTGCCTCAGATACAGCCCGCTGCATTGAAATCGGATGGCGCTATTGCAACCCGCAGGAATGGGTGCGCACAGGCTATTTTGGCGGCACTCATGCAGTCATTTGCCGCCGCAGCGACGGCATCACGTGGGTACTGCTCACCAACCAGAGTTCGTGGCGCGGTCCTTATTTCAGCTTTGAGATACTCCCCGAAATGGAACGCATCCTCTCGGCAGTAAAAGCCTTTCCACACCGCGATTTATTTGAGCGCGAGGTGATACAGCAAGCTGGTGGTAAGTGAAGTCATGTTGTTTGTGGGGACACAAACAACGGCGTTAACAATGGCATTAGGGACACAAATAACGATATCAAAGGTGGTGCGGTAAACAACGAATCTGCCGTGAAAGTTTGCGCATCAGGGCGTGAAAGCGTATTTTACGACTCAATTACAGACATTTACATCATTCTATTGCATTAAAACCACTTTGTGATGACACCTTTTTACCGTAAATCCATTTTGCGCGGTTTGCTGGGCGTTGTGCTGTTCATGGCGGGCTACGCACCTGCAATGGCGCAGCGAAAACCGCAGAACAACGCAACTGCCATGCCTGCGCCGACTTCGGCGACCAAACGCATGGAAGCCTTCAAATTGCGCAACCAGTTGCAGGAAAGTTCCATTGTTGCCAATGTGCCGTTCAAAAATATCGGTCCGACAGTGATGAGCGGGCGCGTAACAGATGTGGACGTTTGCCCGACTGACCCCTCGCAGTTCATGGTTGCCTACGCATCGGGCGGTTTGTGGCATACCACTTCCAACGGAACTCAGATGACCCCTATTTTTGACACGCAAGCCAGTATGACCATCGGTGATATTGCCGTGCGGTGGCAAGGCACAACGCCTGCTCATATCTGGGTAGGTACAGGAGAAAACAATTCCAGCCGCTCTTCCTATGCCGGAACAGGCATCTATAAAAGCGCTGACGGCGGCAAAACATGGGAACACTTAGGGCTAGAAGAAACCCAACACATCGGGCGCATCATCTTGCACCCCACCGACCCTAATACCGTTTGGGTAGCCGCCTTAGGGCATCTGTATTCGCCCAATCCTGAACGAGGCGTTTACAAAACTACCGACGGTGGCAAAACTTGGCAAAAAACCCTGTTTACAGACAACAACACCGGCGCAATTGATTTGGCAATAGATCCCACTAATCCGCAAATACTCTACGCCGCTATGTGGGAGCGCAGTCGTCAGGCATGGAATTTCAAAGGTTCGGGCAAGGGTTCGGGCATCTACAAAAGCCTCGACGGCGGCGCTAACTGGGTTAAGCTCAATGTTGATGGCAGCGGCTTTCCCAATACCGAAGGCACAGGGCGCATCGGGTTAGATGTTTTTGCAGGCAATCCAAACATCATTTATGCTGTTTTAGACAATCAGGACAGCCGCCCTGCCGAAAAACCGACCGGCAAAGAAGTCATCAAACCTTTCGCTTTCCGCACCATGACGGCGGAAGAATTTGCCAAACTGCCCGACGAAGACCTGCAAGCCTACTTTGAACGCTACGGCATCCCTGCCAAATACACGCCCAAGTCGGTTAAGCAAGACATCGCCGATAAGAAATACCCCGTAAAAGCGCTGGCAGATTTTATCAATGCCAACGACGATTTGTTTGAAATTGAAGTGAAAGGCGCAGAGGTTTATCGCTCCGACGACGGCGGCAAAACATGGCGCAAAACGCACGACAAACCATTAGACGGGCTTGTGTTTACCTACGGCTATTATTTCAGCCAAATTCGCATAGACAGCAAAAATCCCGACAAAGTTTACACGATGGGCGTGCCTTTAATTAAGTCGGAAGACGGCGGCAAAACATGGAGGGCTATAAATACCGACAACGTTCACGCCGACCACCACGCACTCTGGCTGAACCCCAATCGCCCTGGTCATATGATTTTGGGCAACGACGGCGGCATCAACATCACCTATAACGACGGCCAAACCTGGCACAAGCTCAATACCGTTCCCGTAGGTCAGTTCTACGCTGTCAATGTGGATATGGCGCAGCCTTTCAACGTCTATGGCGGCTTGCAAGACAACGGCGTTTGGTATGGACCAAGTAACTACCGCCAAAGTTTTGACTGGCATGATACCGGGCGCTACCCCTATCAAATGATTATGGGCGGCGATGGCATGCAGGTAGAAATTGACACCCGCGACAACGCGACCATTTACACAGGCTACCAGTTTGGCAACTATTTCCGCATCAATACCAAAACAAACGAGCGGAAGTTCATCACGCCGCGCCACGATTTGGGCGAAACGCCATATCGTTGGAATTGGCAAACGCCTATTCACCTCTCGCGCCACAATCAGGATATTCTCTACATGGGTTCGCATCGCTTCCATCGTTCGTTAGACAAAGGGGAAACCATGCAAACGCTCTCCGGCGACCTGACCGCAGGCGGCATCAAAGGCAACGTGCCTTATGGCACGCTGACTACAATTGATGAGTCGCCGCGCCGCTTCGGACTCATTTACGTCGGTTCGGACGATGGTTTAATTCATATTTCCAAAGATGGCGGCTATACATGGACGCGCATTTCGGACAAACTGCCGCAAAAACTCTGGGTGAGCCGCGTCATTGCCTCGCACCATGCCGAAGGGCGCGTATTTGCCTCGCTCAACGGCTACCGCTACGACCACTTTGACGCTTACCTGTACGTTTCTGACGATTACGGACAGAACTGGACGCGTATCGGCGCAAATCTGCCTGCCGAACCTATCAATGTAGTACGCGAAGACCCCGTCAACGACCAAATATTGTACGTAGGCACAGATAACGGCTTGTATATTTCATTCGACCGCGGCGTATCGTTTGCCGCTATGCACAACGGGCTGCCTGCCGTTGCCGTTCACGATTTGCGCATTCACCCTCGCGATAAGCAATTGGTAGTAGGCACACATGGACGCTCTATTTTTGTAGCCGACGTGCAACACATTCAACAACTCAACCGAGAGCTGATAGTCAAGCCGTTGCATCTGTTCCCCATACAGCCGATTACGGTCTCAGAAACATGGGGACGGCTGCGCAACTTTGCCGAGCCGATAACTCCTGAGCGGTCAATTGTGTTTTATCTGAACTATACTATTAAAAATGCTACCAATAGCAACATTCGCATTTTATCGGCGGGCGGCGTGTTATTGCACGAAATCAATGATGAAAGCGAAGCGGGCATCAACATAGTAAACTATGACCTCTCCATCCAAGAACAAGCGGTCGCCGAATTGCAAAAAGAGATGCAGACAAGCGCAAAAGACGGTAAAGAAATAAAAATTAATGCAGCGGGCAATGGGAAATACTACCTGCCCGTAGGTGAATACACTGTGGAAATCCGCGCGGGGGAGGCGGTAGAAAAGCAAACGCTGAAAGTAGAAGCTCCACGCGGGGGCAGCGGTCGTCGCAGCGAGCCTGTTGCAGAAGCCCACGAAGAGGATTAGTAATTATCTGTAGAATTTACGAGAAATTATGGCGCACTTTGCAGTTAGTTATTACTGCAAAGTGCGCCAATTTTTATACGGAGAATCCCGAAGTAAAATCCCTTTCAGATCACAGCGGTGTTTTTGCTAAGTACCAGTCTACCATTTCCAAATCGCTGGCTTTTCTGGCTGCTAACTCTTCGAGGGTTTTAGGCGCAGGAACAATGACCTTATCGCCAGGCTGCCAGTCCAGAGGGCAGGCTACTTTGTTTACAGTGGCTGTTTGCAGAGCTACTAAAGCGCGTTTGATCTCCTCCATATTGCGCCCGATATTGAGCGGATAGTACATAATCAGCCTGATAATCCCCTCCGGATCAATGAAAAATACAGCCCGAACGGCTGCTGTTTCACTTTCGCCGGGTTGCAACATGCCGTATAGTTTCGATACGCTCATGTCAATATCTGCCACAATCGGGAACTCAAAAAGAACGCCTGTTTTCTCATGTACAGCGTTTACCCAAGCTATATGTGCGTGGATGCTGTCTATACTAAGCCCTATGAGGAGGGTATTCCTATCGGCAAAAAATGCTTTTTCCTTAGCAAAGCCCATCATTTCAGTAGTGCAGACAGGCGTAAAATCGGCAGGATGTGAGAAAAATACTACCCACTTGCCCTTGTTATAGTCAGAAAATTTGATTTTGCCGAGTGTAGTAAGGGCTTCAAAGTCCGGCGCCTTATCACCGATGCGTGGCATAGCATATACTTGTTGGTTTTCCATCTGTTGGTTGTTTAAATTTTGAACAAATGTAAAGATTAACTTACTAGCAAATTGCTACTTTGGTTACAGAACATGATCTAGCAGGTAACTTTTACAAAAAAAGTCATCCCGAAAGACTCGGAATGACTTCAATCTGTTCGCTTACTTTCCTTTCTTGGCTTCAGCAATCAGCTTTTCGTTTAGGCGAACGTAGTCGCTGTTGTTAGCTTCTTTTGCCATCGCCAATGAGCGCTCGGCAGTGGCAATTGCTTCTTTGAACTTACCGAGTTTGTACTCAATTTTTGCTTTCAGGTGTACTGTCCAGAACAGTGGATTCATATCCACCGACTTGCTGATTAGATCGTAGGCTTGTACTACATCCTTATCGTTGTCATAAAGGTAGCTTGCAATCTGAAAAAACAATCCTGCATCTCTCTTAGGGTCTAATGCACGTTGAATTTGTGCCATTACTTTGCTGTCCACTTCTGTTTGGATAGGGAAACGCACGGCAGTTCTGTCCCACATGATTTCTACCACTGCACTGTTTGTCTTTACGTCGGCAAAGTTGATTGTAAAAGACTCAACAGGAGTGGGCAGTGTTTCGGGTTTGACCTCAAAACGCACGGCATCTTCTTCTGCTTTGTAGCTGCCTGTGCTTGCATTCGCATTCTTGTTGAAGATCACTACCCAGCTGTTTTGTCCGGGGATAGTAAACAAAGAATAATCGCCCTTAGGCAATGTCTTCCCACCAATCATCACCTCGTCGGTAAAGGTAAATCTTGTGGCAGCATTTGCGCCTGTGCGCCACAAAGCACCATAAGGAACCAGATCACCAAAGATCGTGCGTCCTTTCACTAATGGGCGGGAGTAAGCTACAGTGACCTCTCCTAAACCCAATGTCTGCGTAATTTTTGCAGCAGGGCTTGGCTGAGGGATATTTAACTGGGCCTTTGCAGACACAACAGCAGCGATCGCCATGATTGTCAATACAAAATGCTTTATACTTAAGTTGGTCATTGCACAAATGTTTAAGTGTGATTCAGCACTCAAAATTATGCTAATCAAATGGCTTTTCGCATAGCTGCACATGCTTTTATCATTGCTTTCGATTAGACTGGTTTCTTTTTTTGATGTTTTTTTGCTCGTCTTGTTTCATTCTTTTTTGATAATTTTCGCTCCATTCCTTCTCCTTCATGTAATGTGCACTTTGAGAGCGCTTCTGTTTGCAGCCTGCTGCACCCAATAGCAGAATTAGCAGCCCAAGAACAATTTTTGTGGCATAGTTTGCGTTCATAATAGTGATGATTTAGTCGGATCATTCAGATGCTAAAATATTTCCCATCATGCTTAGCAACCTCTCGATCAAATATAAAATTACACTCAACACATTGCTGGTCAGTACAGGGGCGCTATTAGTTGCTCTTAGTGTACTTTTTGTATTTGATCTGTTTACCGAAGAGGAAGAAATGTTGCAACATTTGCGGCAAACGGCAAAGCAACTGCATGAACAAAACAGAGATTTCGTTCGTTATAGAACAATTTCCCGTGTAGAGCGCAATATTCGTGCCGCACTACGGGTAGAACATGCGATCCAAGTGGCAGCTATCTACACCGCAGAAGGTGAACTCTTCTATCCTTACTATCGCAAGCCGGGAATGTCAAATGAGCTACTCAGGCTACCCGAAGGCATGGAATTAAGATTGAGTCTGCTGAATAACTCGCTGGAAGTACACCTGCATTTTTTCAATAGCGAAGGGATCAAGGAAGGCGAAGTTTACTTAAGATCAGAGCTTACACCACTTGTCAGCCGCGCTAAATACTACAGCTATGCCTTTTTGATTACTTTTATTCTGGCTTTAGGGCTGTCTTTGCTGCTGTCAACTTTATTGCAGGAAACAATTGTCCGCCCGATTCTGTCGCTTGCAGAAATGACGCGGCAAATTTCCAAAAACCACGACTATACGCAGTTTGCACCCAATTTGCAGCATCGCACAGACGAGATAGGTGTTTTGCTGGATAATTTCAATGAAATGCTTGCCCGCATCAAGCAGCAAAACGATGCCTTATTGCTTGCCAAAGAACAGGCAGAAAACTCATCGAAAGCTAAGGAGCAGTTTTTGGCAAACATGAGCCATGAAATACGAACACCGATGAACGCAGTTATCGGCATGACCGATTTGCTGCTGGACACACGTCTGACACCTGTTCAGCGAGAATATCTGGAAATCATCCGCACTTCGTCAGAAGATTTACTTGTGATTATCAATGATATACTGGATCTGTCTAAGATTGCATCGGGCAAGATGACATTTGAGAAGCGACCGATCCGTCTGCGCGAGATGATACAAAACTTAGTTGTTTTGCAAAAGCCTAAAACAAGTGCTAAGAACCTGAGTGTTAATATTGCTATTGACGACAACATACCTACTGTTGTTATCGGCGATCCTGTACGGCTCAATCAAATATTGGTTAATCTTTTCAGCAATGCAATAAAATTTACCGAACAAGGCAGTGTAACGATTGGTGTCACAATGTTGGAAGACGGTGAAGATAAGGTTTACTTAGCTCTCTTCGTACAGGACACAGGTATTGGTATCCCCGAAGAAATGCACCAGCGCATTTTTGAAACGTTCACGCAAGCCAGTAGCGATACTACCAGAAAATATGGCGGTACAGGACTTGGGCTATCTATTTCCAAGCAATTAGTAGAACTACAAGGTGGACAAATGTACTTACAGAGCAAACCCGGTGTAGGAAGTAAATTTTATTTCCATATGGGCTTTGACAAAGCTGTAGCAACCGCACCTTCCAATACACAGTTGCCACAGCCTTCGGGTACACCGATGGAATCTGAACGGGCCGCGCTTGCACACATCTTGCTTGCGGAAGACAATGAATTCAATCAAGTGCTTGTAACAGCCTTACTCAAAAAGTGGGGGATGGAAACCACTGTAGTAAACAATGGCAGGCTGGCAATTGACGAAATCAGCCGCAACAACTACGACTTAGTGTTGATGGATGTACGAATGCCCGAAGTTGATGGCTACCAAGCCGCGCAGCACATCCGAAAAATGGCCGATAGCCAAAAAGCCAATATTCCGATTATTGCTATGACGGCTTCTGTACTCAAAGGAGAAACTGAGCGTTGCTTAGCCGCAGGCATGAACGACTTTATTGCGAAGCCTTTCGAAAAAGCACTGCTGCGCAAAAAAATCATGCAATATTTGCCACAGGACAATTGCGATTCGAAAAGCAAAATCGCTTAGTTCCAGAACAAGAGAGCCAATACGGCCGCTGAAAGTGAAAGCAGCCACGCACTTTGCACAACCGTCAGCGGCGAAGGTGTGCTTTCCCCCTGCCTGAAAAATAATTGAAACGGCAATTTAAAATAGAAGTACACCGATACTACTGTTGCAGCAAGTCCTGTAATCAATAATATCAGCAGCAGTGAGTGTTGCAGTTGCTGCCATTGCTGCCAAAGTGTAGAAAAGACCAATAGTTTAGCAGCAAATCCTGCTGTGGGCGGCAGCCCGATTAAGCCTGCCATCGCAATTGTCATCGCGATACCTGCCAGCGGGGTCATCGCCCCCTTGCCTGCAAATGCGCTGATTTCCATACTATTTGTGGTATTTTCTACCCATGCCATTACCCCAAAAGCCAGAAAATTGAGCACTAAATATACCCACAGGTAATAATTCAACGCTTCGGGCGCTGAGGCTATGATTGCCATGAGTAAAAAACCCGCCTGTGCAATCGCCGAATAAGCCATCAGGCGGCGCATATTAGTCTGCCACAGAGCAGCCAACGTACCAATAATCAAGGTAACAATAGCAGCGATAACGAGTACCGAAGTTGCCACTTGCAGGTTGGAGATACCTGCCGCTAGCAATAGCAAGGCCGCCAGTGCACCTATCTTAGGCACAACGGCAAAAAATGCAGCAACAGGCAGCGGCGCACCCTCAAATACATCCGGTGTCCAGATGTGAAACGGTGTAGTAGAAGTCTTGAAAAGCAGCCCCGTCAAAATGAGCAGAAACACCAGCGCCACCCCCCATTCGGGCAGGGTTTGCCCCGTTGGCTGCCCCCAGAACAGGCTGCCGCCTATGCTCCACCATAGCGAAATGCCGTAGAGCATCAGCGCACTTGAAAAAATACCAAACAGGATATATTTCACACCTGCCTCAGCTGTTTTCTTACCTGAAATGAAAAATACCAGCCCGTAGCTGCAAATAGAAACAGTTTCAAGCGCCATGAACAGCATCAGCAGATTTTGCGCACGAACCATCAATAGTAAGCCCAGTAACGCGCCCAGCAGTAGGATGTAGTACTCTGTCTTGGTGTTTTTTTCAGAAAATTTTTCAGGAAAAATCTGACCTAAAAGCACTGCCAGCAGCGTTCCGGAGGTAAGTAATAAGTGAAACTGCCGCGCAAGGGGGCTTTCGAGCAGCATATCGGCGAAGAGTGTACGTGTTGCTTCGACAGGCAGCATGTACAACGCCGCCAAAAGCAGTACCAAGCCCAAAACGGACAGGCTCGCGGCTAACTTTCTGCCGTTTCTAACAACGATCTCAGCAATCAAAAGCAGCACAATCAGCCCCGATACAGCAAGTTCGGGCCATAGCAACTGCAAATCGCGAATGATATTTTCAGGTAACATTTGTACGAGCTACAAACACAAAAGCCACCTCAAAAGGTGGCTCAATGAATACTTTCAAATGTGGAAAGGCTAATTAAGAAGCCATTGCAGCAACAAACTTGGTCAATTTAGACTTGTTGTTGGCAGCTTTTTTCCAGTGAATAATGTTCTTGCGAGCCAGACGATCCAGCTTAGAATATACGACTTTCAACAGTGCCTGAGCTTCTTCTTTGTTGCGCAAAGAGCGCAATTTTTTGATCAGTGTGCGAGTTGTTTTATGCTGATAGCGATTGCGCGCGCGCTTAGCCTCGTTAGAGCGAATTCTTTTTAATGCCGACTTATGATTTGCCATTGCTCAATAATATATTTATTGTCAGAAACGGTTTGTTGCAATTTTAATGAGGACTGCAAAATTAGAAGTAGTTTGCTTATTATCAAAACTTTGCGCCGCTTTTTTTCCGAAGGCGAATATTGAGCAACTCTACGATGAATGAATATGCCATTGCAAAGTATATGTAGCCCTTTGGGAAGTGAAAGTCTAATCCTTCGGCAACAAGCAGAATCCCAATCATAATTAGAAAGGAAAGCGCAAGCATTTTGACTGTTGGGTGGCGCTCTACGTAGTCGCTGATTTGATTAACAAAGGCAACCATTACACCAATGGAAATAATGATGGCAATTGCCATGATGATAATTTCCTTTACCAAGCCGATGGCAGTCAGGATGGAATCAAAAGAGAAAACGATGTCCACAAAAACAATCTGCGCCATTACGAGCATGAAGCCTGCTGTGATTTTACTTTTCAATTCATCCTCCGTTTTGCCTGCGTGTTCCATTTTGGCGTGAATCTCTGAGGTGCTTTTGGCAATCAGGAAAAGACCGCCCGCCATCAGGATAAGATCTTTGCCACTAAACCCCATATCCATGACAGTAAACAGGTCGGCATTCAGTCCGATGATCCACTGCACGATCAGCAGCAGCAGGAGCCGCACTACCAGCGCAGAGAAAAGCCCTATTTTTCTACCCAAAGACTGTCGCGAAGGTGGTAAACGCGAAGCAATAATGGAAATGAAAATTACATTATCAATGCCCAAAACAATTTCAAGCGCAGTCAGCGTAAGTAAGCTGATAAGTCCTTCAGAGGTAAAAAGTACGTCAAACATGGTTGTTTGGATAAAAACGCAGCAATTTACAGGAAGTATCAGACAATGCAGAAATATGCGAGCATCTGTTGTTATTTGATAACTGCAATCGCCTCAATTTCAATGAGTACTTCGGGGTCGTAGAGCGCCTCTACCCCCAAAAGTGTGCTTGCAGGCGGCTGCTCCATATTGAGGTAGCTGCGGCGGATTTCGCGGAGACGATTGCGGCGCTCTACATTCAGCCCGACTACGAAGGTGTTCATTTTGATTACATCTGAAAAACTTGCTCCTGCGGCTTTCAGCGCTGTTTGCAGGTTTTCAAATACCTGCCTGACCTGCGCGTCAAAGTCATTTTTGCCGACTAACTGCCCGGCGGCATCGGTAGGCACTTGCCCCGAAAGGTAGATCATCGTTCCGCCGCTCACCTTCACTACGTGCGTATAGCCGGGTGGCTTTGGCCAGCCCTCAGGATTAATAAATTCTACCTGCGCCTGTGCAAAACTGCCTGCCAGAGCGAATAATAATGTACAGATGAGTTTTTTCATGGTTAATTATGTGGTTTTACCGCAAAGAAAGAATATTAGCACGCGGATGTTGATTTTACAAAAAATCAGCGGAAAACCGCGTTATCCGTCTTCATCCGTGTGCCCTTTACCCCACCGAAATTACCGAAAAACCATCTTTCAGGTAGGTTTCGGCAGTCTGTAAAATATCGTCGGTGGTGATTTTATTCAGCGAAGAAACATAGGAATGGTAGAAATCTTCGGGTAGCCCATGATAGTAAATATCCTTATAACGGCTGGCGATAGCAAATGCAGTATTCAGCGATCCAATGAACGATCCCTGCATGTAATTGCGCACCAAGTCCAACTCATCCGTATCTACGGGCTGCGCTATCATGCCTGCTATTTCTTTTTGAATTTCGTCAATCGCCAGTTCGCGTACTTCCTTTTTTACATCCGCACCAATGACTAAATAGGAAGCCTGTTGCAGCGTAACCAAGTTGGCGTAGATACCGTAGGTCAGTCCTTTCTCTTCGCGAATATTCTGCATCAGGCGCGAACCGAAGTAGCCGCCCAAGGCTTCTATTAGCACCGAAAGGGGCAGGTAGTCGCCGCTGCTTTTTCCTTGCTCAAGTGCAATTGCCTTTCCAATGCGAACAGAACTTTGTACAGCACTTTCTTTGGGCTGATGAAGCCTAACAGGTGGAAGTTCGGCAATATAACCAGTCAAAGAAGATGGGACAGGTTCAGATGCGGGCAGTGTGCCGAGTGTTTCGGCAAAAAGTTGCACATCTTCGGGTGTAAACTGCCCCGCAGCAATGATTTCAAAGGATTTACCTGCGTAATATCGCTCGTAGAACTGCCATACCTCATCCTGCAAACTTTCCATGATTAATTCTTCGGTAATCAGGCTGCCGTAAGGATGTTCTGCCCCGAAAATGCTTTTGCGAAACAGTGCAGTTGCTAGGTTCGAGGTCTTCTCGAGGTTGATGCGGATGTTCTGCGCGTGTATCGTTTTGAGCTTTTCCAACTGTTGCGGCGGAAAATTAGACGCAGCGATCATCTCGCAGATGATCTCCAGCATCGAGCGCAGGTGTTTGCGTAGGCAATAAAACTCTACCTCGCTGTGGTCAAGTCCTACGTTCAGCTCCAGAAATGCTCCTTTTTGGTCTATTGCCGCCATCAGGGCACCTGCACAGCGATACTTTGTACCCTCTGCCAGCATTTTATTGGCAAGAAAACTGACAGCGCGCTGTTTACCTGCCTGCCTGCCGGTGTTAAAATTCAGTTGCACATTGATTGTCGGCTGCACCCCTGCATTAATCAAACGGAGTTTGACACCATTAGGCAGTGTAAAGGTTTGCGGGCATACGAGCGAAAAATCTTCTAACGCAAAAACTTGCGGCGCAAGGCTGCGGTCTAAGGGTTGTTCCATACAGCAAAGTTACGCAGATTATTTGCCCTTGCGACGTATGGCTGCTTTGGCTGCATCTACAATGTTTTGAGCTTTCAGTCCGTACTTGACCATCAGCTGGTCGGGCGTACCGCTTTCTCCAAAGCTATCGCGAACGGCGACCATCTCTACCGGTGCAGGCAGATGACGTACCAGCACCTGCGCAATAGCTTCGCCTAGTCCACCGTTGATCTGATGTTCTTCGGCAGTTACGGCGCAGCGCGTTTTCTGTACGGAACTTACAATAGCCGGCTCGTCTAAAGGCTTAATTGTGTGAATATTGATAATTTCAGCATCAACGCCTTGTTCAGCAAGTATTTCACCGGCTACGATGCTTTCCCAAACCAAGTGTCCGGTACAGAAAATAGAAACATCTGCGCCTTGGTTGAGCATGATTGCTTTACCGATAATAAAAGGCTGATCGGCGGGCATAAACACAGGGACAGCCGGTCTGCCAAAGCGCAGGTAAACAGGGCCCTTGTGTGCCGCAATGGCAATAGTCGCTGCTTTGGTTTGGTTGTAGTCGCAGGGATTGATAACAGTCATGTGGGGCAGCATACGCATCATGCCGATATCTTCCAAGATTTGGTGCGTTGCGCCGTCTTCGCCGAGCGTAAGTCCTGCGTGCGAGGCGCATATTTTTACGTTTTTGCCCGAGTAGGCAATGGATTGGCGAATCTGATCGTACACTCTTCCAGTAGAAAAATTGGCGAATGTCCCTGTGTAGGGTATTTTTCCGCCGATGGTCATGCCTGCTGCCAGCCCCATCATATTAGCTTCGGCAATACCGACCTGAAAGAAGCGCTCGGGAAAGGCTTTCTCGAAGTCATTCATTTTCAGCGAGCCGGTGAGGTCTGCACAAAGCGCCACAACATTAGAATTTTGCTTGCCTACCTCCAGCAAACCTGCGCCAAACCCTGAGCGAGTGTCTTTTTTTTCGGTAAATGTGTACTTTTTCATGGATGCGGTTAATCCTGAACGATGTAAATATCTTCGTTAGGCTTTTTCATTAAATATTTTTCTCTGGCAAACTTCTCCAGCATTTTCGGATTGTGGTTCAGCTCGGCAATCTCTTTTTCCAACCGGTCAACGTTTGTTTTATAGAAATCGCGCTCCTGACGGAGTTCGTTGATTCTCTTGCGCTGCTCATACTGGCTGTAGAGGTTATTACCATCAAAAAATGCCATCCAGAGAAGAAATGACCCGGCAAAAATAACATAGAAATTATTCAGCCTGCCTACCAGTTGTTTGATTTTGTTTTTCATGGCGTAACAAGTTTGGGGAGCTATTCACTAAAAGTTGAACCTGCTAATTTTAACCAATTGGTTTTTAAAGATATGGAAATTTTAGAAAACAGCCTTTCGGGATACGAATTTTACGCCTTGCTGCAACGATATGCTTCGTTAATGCGTCAAGTAGTTAGCACACCAAATATTAATTCTATGCGAAACTATTTTGTGGCTTTATTGCTGTTGCTGTCCCTGACAGCTTTTCAGTGTAATCAGGATATATTACCTGAAAATGGCAATCTGATCAGTGTTGCCTATAGCGAAACTCAATGCGCCGATCCATGGATGCGCGGCGATACAGACCAGCAAACGCTCCGCAATATAGACGCTTTCATGCGCGAAAGAGGTATCCGCTTTACGGGCACAGAAATAATTCCCGCTGAAGAAAACCTGATCGTTTGTCTGGCTTGTATCTGTACTTCGGGGCGCACTATTGTAGGGAATGTACATAAAGACGATTTGCGTAAGATCGAGCAATATGGTTTTGCCCGACGCAGATAGCCGGGCTATTGTGCCGGCCGGATCGCGATACCTACTGCAGAGATAGAGGTAAGCGTATCCGGTCGCATATAATGCTGTAGGCGCAGGCGATAAATGCCTTTAACAGGAAACTTGTAATGCTCAAATAAAATCGCTTCTTTTTCAAAAAGATTGCCCAGACCCTTGCCCTGTGGCTTACCGCTTTGCGGATCAAAGAGATTGACTTCGTGTACTTTACTTGCCAATACATTACCTGCGCCGTCGGAAAGTTCTGCCGTAACGTACAGGTTGTAGTAGGGGTATGCTATGGCATATCGCGTGTGATAGGTAATGTTGCACACAATATCGGGCGAGGTTATCTCGAAGATAAACTCCGAAGGATTATTGCGAATCCATTGGTTTTGCGGCAAGTCTTGCTTTGCTTCAAAAATGGCATTGCCGCAAGCCGATATTATCAGTGCAAGTACTGTTGTAATCAATGCTGAATGCTTCATTTTCAAATTAAGAATCCCAGCGGATTGGGCTAAGATGCGTAATGTTACGCATAAATACAGATACACCTTCTACCTGATTAGCCTGATTAAAAATTGGCTGGAATGATATTTCGTAGTAGTTGTCGGAGTGGTCTTTGCCTTTGTGATTTTCAATAACGGTGAAACTTTCACCGGCAAGGGCTCGTTCGTACTGCTGGCGGCGCATTTCGCGGTTATTTTCCGCTACTATATTGTGCAACATATTCATGCCTATTTGCGGCTCTATGCCCAAAGTAGCCTTGAGATACTTTTTGAATGCATCGTTGATAAGCAGCAGGTTGAAACCTTTATCAATGGAAAAAATATAGGTGTCTGTATTATTAATCAGGCTACTGAGGCCTGCTTCTTTCTTGCGGATCTCTGCCTGTACGCGCTGCATTTCTTCTTGTGTAGCTAAAAGCTCCTCCATGTTTTGGCGCATCTCTTCTTCTTGTGCCCGCATTTGTTCAGCAAATGTTTGCGATTCTTCGAGCAGGCGCTGCGTTTGCTCGTTGGTTTTTGCAAAAGCCAGTGTTCCGGCAATATTGGCAGCTATTTTTTCAATAAAATCAATCTGATGTTGTGCAAAAGTTTCAAAAGCAGCAATTTCGATAGCACCGTAAACAGTGTCGTTAGTCTGAAGAGGTACTATCATCAGGCAGGTAGGTGTTGCTTCACCTAAACCTGAGGTGATACTTACATAGTTTTGTGGAAGGTCGGTAAAGTAAAGCGATTGCTTTTCCAGCACTGCTTGCCCTAAAAGTCCCGTGCCGACAGGCACCTGTTTGCTTAAGTATTTGCGCTTTTCGTAAGCATAAGCAGCGGTCAGTTCTAAGTAGCTTTCGTTGCCCTGCCCTTGTAATACGAAGAAGAAACCTTGATTTGCACCTACATATTTTACAAGCCCAGAGATCGTCTGGTAAGAGAACGCCTCCAAATCATTGGCATATTGTCTGAAAATATCACCAAACTTTACCTGACCTTCGTTAGCCCAAGTTCGGATAGCATCTTCTTCGCTTGCACGCCTCAGGTTGTCGCGCATGGCGAGCAGAGATATACCCAGCGTGTCGCTTTGGCTACGGGCAGTAAAATTATGGTCATAGTTTCCTTTGCCAACTTCTGCAGCAAATTCTGCCATCGTGTTCTGGATATGGCTCAACCGGCTGATGCCTTCGTTAAGCATGACCATTTCAGGTGGGCTGTTTTGAGGCAGATTGATAGCTGTTCCGGACTGTCCATCGGCTAATTCTTTGACTTTATTGCTAATTTTTTCCAAAGGTCCGATCAAATAATCCTTGAAGTACAGATAGCCTATAATTGCATTAGTTGTCAGCACAATCAGATAGATATAGAGCCATCCAAAAGCTGTTTGCTCTTCTTTCTGTACCAACAACGATACTATGGTAATGTCTATGTCTAAATTTCTGTTCAGTTTTGATAGGTTTTGTTCCAGAAAGTCTGCCACCGCATTGATCTGGTTGCGGTATTCTACTGGGTTCAGATTGCTGTTATTGGCTGCAAGCACGTTACTTTCGAGTCGGTCCAGTACTTTTTTGATCTCCTGCCATGCTGCTGCCAGTTGCTGCATATTAACCAATTCATCACCTGTTGCCGGTGATAAAGTCATCACTTCTGCTGCATTGCTACCTGTGAAAGTCCCCCCCTGTATTAAAATGCGAATAATATTTTCCATTTTAACCTTCGCCATGCTAAGTTGGTTACGCAGCTTATCATCTTCGGGATAGCGCATAACAGCCTGCGCAAAATAGCCGCATTCAAACGATGCGGCTGTAGCGCTAGTCAGTAGCCTGCGTCGGTATAGGTTTTCGCTTTTTACACGGTTCGTCCATGATTGCCATAAAAAAAATCCGCCTACCGCAATAAATACGATACTGATGATCAGGTACAAATTGAGAGAACGGCGAAGGCTCGGCGCTTGCATCAGTTTTGCAGTTAAGGTTAGTGATTTGCTCAAAAATAACAATTATTAAACGAAGCCAAACCAAAAAAGTATCTACGATGTTCTTTTTACGTTAAATTTAAGGAAAATAATCACTGCGAATGCTTTATCATAAGGTTTACAAACATCCGACAGCAACCGACTGGGTAGTATTGGTGCACGGGGCAGGCGGTAGTTCTTCTATCTGGTTTCGCCAGTTGCGCGACTATATGGCGAATTTTAATGTACTCTTACTTGATCTTCGCGGGCATGGCAAATCAAAGGATGTTTTTGCCCAGCGGAATTATTCATTTGACGATGTCAGCCGCGATGTGTTAGATGTAATGAATCACGTAGGTATAGAAAAAGCACATTTTGTCGGTATTTCGCTCGGTACGCTCATTATCCGCACCATTGCCGAAATAGATCATTCAAAAATTCAGACAATGGTTTTAGGTGGAGCAATTACGCGTCTCAATATTCGCTCGCGCTTTTTGGTTTGGCTGGCCAATACAGTCAAACCTTTTGTGCCTTTCATCTGGATCTACACGATTTGTGCCTACATTCTCATGCCGCGTGCCCGCAATCGCGAATCGCGCAGTTTATTTATCAACGATGCAAAAAAATTGCGACAATCGGAGTTTTTGCGCTGGTTTACCCTTACGGCAAGTATTAACCCGCTGCTGCGCTATTTTCGGGAAAAAGAGTTGCCTATTCCAACTCTTTATTTGATGGGCGATGAGGATTACATGTTTCTTCCGCAAGTGAAAAATCTGGTTAAACAACATAAAAACTCGTTTTTGGAAATATTGGATAATTGTGGGCATGTTTGCAACGTAGAACAACCTGAGTTGTTCAATCGTTATTCTATTGATTTCATGCGCCGTTATTCGGCAACGTCATAAATGTTTTACTTACTCTTTCAATTTTGTTATGCTTGGCTATCGCTTTACCCGATTCAACCCCGAAGAGAACAAACAAAAGGCAACTTTTGAAAACCTGCTGAATATTTTTATGCAACTGCTCAACATGACCTCCGGCGATGTGGGCGAAGCCATGCGCTGGCTGACGAATTTAGACCGTCGCTATGGGCTTACCAACAGCCAATACGGCATCGGCGATTTTTTTGAAGACCTTAAACAAAAAGGCTACATCGAGGAAAACCCCGTAAACGGCAGCATCCAAATTACCGCCAAAAGCGAACAAACCATCCGTAGGCAATCGTTGGAAGAAATTTTCGGCAAATTGAAAAAAAGCGCCGGCGGCAATCATCAAACGGTTTTTAGCGGCGCAGGCGATGAACTCAGCGCCGATATTCGTCAATACCGTTTCGGGGATGAATTAGACCAAATTTCTATGACGGAAACCATCCGCAACGCGCAAATCAACCACGGGCTGGGCGATTTCGTGCTTACTGAACAGGACTTGGAAGTGGTAGAAAAAGAATATAAAACACAAACTTCTACCGTGCTGATGATAGACATCAGCCACTCTATGATTCTCTACGGCGAAGACCGCATCACGCCGGCCAAAAAGGTGGCGATGGCGCTTGCCGAACTGATTACGACCAAATACAAAAAGGATACGCTGGACATCATCGTTTTCGGCAATGACGCTTGGCAAATTGAAATTAAAGACCTGCCCTATTTGCAAGTGGGACCTTACCATACCAACACGGTTGCGGGTTTAGAGTTGGCGATGGATTTGCTGCGCCGCCGCAAGAATAAGAACAAGCAAATTTTTATGATTACCGATGGCAAGCCAACCTGCCTGAAAGAAGGCGTGCGCTACTACAAAAACAGCTTCGGATTAGACAGCAAAATTATGGGCAAAACGCTGAACCTTGCCGCGCAGTGTCGCCGCCTCAACATCCCGATTACAACCTTTATGATTGCTTCGGATACTTACTTGCAGGAGTTTGTGCGCGAGTTTACCAAAGTAAACGGCGGCAACGCCTATTTCAGCAGTTTAGAAGGGCTTGGCAACCTCATTTTTGAGGATTACCGGCGCAACAAACATCGCACTAAGAGGGTGTAAGTTGGGGTTTATTTGTGCCACATTGTCTTAAACCTGACGGGTTTCAGAAACCCGTCAGGTTTGTGTATATTTATAGTTGAATTTTTTAACATGACAACAGATTTTGTTTTTGGGATTCGTCCCGTACAAGAAGTGCTGCAATCGGGTAAAGAGATAGACAAATTACTGATTCAGAAAGGCATCCAGAGCGCAGCCCTTGCCGAAATGGCTGCTTATTGCCAGCAAATGCATATTCCGGTGGTGCAGGTGCCTGAAGAGAAACTGCGCCGCGTAACGCGCAAAAACCATCAGGGAGTTATCTGCTTTCTTTCCTCTGTCGCCTTTGCTTCGTTGGATAACATCATTAGCGAAGCCTATGCTGCTGCCAAATTGCCGCTGGTAATTGCCTTAGACCGCATTACCGACGTGCGCAACGTGGGCGCGATTGCCCGCTCGGCAGAGTGTGCAGGTGCGCAGGCGCTCGTAGTACCCGAACGCGGCGGAGCGCGGCTGGGCGGAGATGCTTTCAAAGCCTCTGCGGGTGCTTTGAGCCACTTGCCCGTGTGCCGCGAGCGCAGCCTGCGCGGAGCGCTCCATTTCCTCCAAAGCAGCGGCTTGCAGGTAGTAGCATGCACCGAAAAAGGCGATACAGACATTTACAGTGTAGATTTTACATCCCCAACAGTCATCCTGATGGGTTCGGAAGAGGACGGCATCAGCCCCGATTTGCTGTCGCTTGCCAATGTGCGCACCAACATACCAATGGTCGGACGCATCTCATCGCTCAATGTATCTGTGGCGGCGGGCATTTGCCTGTTTGAAGCCTTGCGCCAGCGTCAGGGAAAACATTCTTAGATGCCCTGCGTTTTAATGGTAAAAAATCCAATCATTGTTTTTCTAAGACTCAATGTTCCAACTCACTCCTATCGTCCGCAACCTGCTGCTGCTGAACATCGCAGTTTTTGCCCTCGGCTCGTTTCTGAGTTTTGATATGCCGGCAATGTTCGGGCTGCGATTTCCCGGTTCTAGTGAATTTGCCTTCTATCAGGTATTTACGCACATGTTTGTCCACGCAGGTTTCGGGCATATCTTCAGCAATATGCTGGCGCTGATCATTTTCGGACCTGCACTGGAAATGTTTTGGGGTAGCAGACGCTTCCTGATGTTCTATTTTATATGCGGATTGGGTGCAAGCGGCTGCTATTTAGCCGTAGAAGCTATTGAGTTATACCAACTGCGGGCTGCCGTAGATGCTTATATACAGAATCCGGGATTTATGGCTTTCGACAGTTTCGTTGCCCAGCACGGCAGCGTATATAACAGAGGGCTGATGGGTTTTTTAGAAAACTTTGGCGACAATCCGCAAAGCAGTGAGATGATAGCGGCAAGCAAGCAACTCGTTCTCAGTATGTACGAAGCCAAAATCAATGTCCCGATGGTCGGCGCTTCGGGTGCAGTATTTGGCATTCTGATGGCTTTTGGTATGATGTTTCCTAACATGGAGCTAATGCTGCTTTTCCCTCCGATTCCGGTGAAGGCAAAATACCTCGTATTGTTCTATGGCGTATATGAGATTTATTCAGTAATACAGGCTGCCCCTAACGACAATGTCGCACACTTTGCGCATTTGGGTGGGATGTTATTTGCATTTATCCTCATTCGCCGCTGGAGAAGGCGTGGTGAAATTTAGCCGATTGATTATCTTTAAAGCGCTAACACGTTGATTATTTGGGTATGAATAGTTTTGTGCAAGATTTCAAAGTTGCCTGGAACAAGCAGAACAGCGGCTTGAGCAGGCTAATCATTATCAATGTAGCCATTTTCGTTGTGCTGAACATATTTATGTGGACAGCACAGATATTTGATGTTGCGCCCTTAGCCTATTTTATGCGAGCGCTCTTCTACATCCCTGCCCCACTTGGAGATGTGATTATGCGCCCATGGACGCTGTTTACCTACTTCTTTGCGCATCAGAGTTTTTTTCATATTTTATTCAATATGCTGATGTTGTATTGGTTTGGGATGCTTTCCGACCAATTTATGGGCAGCAAGCGCACGATTGCCATGTATATCTTTGGCGGCTTGGCTGGCGGCCTGCTATATCTGCTGGTGTACAACACTATCCCGTTTTTCTACAATAACATCCCTGCTGTTGGGATGATTGGCGCATCGGCAAGCGTGTATGCCATCATTACAGGTATTGCAACGCTGATGCCCGAATACAGCATTCATCTGCTGTTGTTTGGTGCGGTAAGGCTCAAATACATAGCCGCTATTACGATTTTCCTGTCTTTTATCGGCTCGTCAGGTTCTAATGCGGGCGGCAACATTGCTCATCTCGGCGGAGCGCTGATGGGTTATATCTTCGTCAAACTTTTGCAGAACGGTAAAGATATTTCCGTGCCGCTGAATCGCTTGCTTTGGACAATTCCCAACTTTTGGTACAAAATCACCAAACCAAAATCAAAAATCCGTGTTTCTCATAAAGATGCCTCCCGTAGCCAGCGCGGCAGTGGAGCCGGTTCACGTGCCACACCTTCGCAAGATGAAATTGACCGTATTCTGGATAAAATTTCCGAGTCCGGCTATGAAAGTCTGACCACCGAAGAGAAACAAACGCTTTTTAAATACAGTGAGAAAAAATAGCATTGCAATATTCTGGCATCGCCGCGACCTGCGTTTGGAAGACAACGCAGGTCTTTTTTATGCTTTGCAGTCCGGCTTGCCCGTGCTGCCGCTGTTCATCTTTGACCGCCATATTCTGGATGCTTTGGACGACAGACAGGACAAGCGCGTTGTATTCATCCACCAGCACATTACGCGCCTTTCGCAGCAATTGCAGCAGATGGGCAGCAGCCTGCTGGTAAAGTATGGAATGCCTGAAGATGTTTGGCGAGAAATTCTACGCGAGTATGACGTAAAAGCCGTTTTCACCAACCGCGATTACGAACCCTACGCCAAAGAGCGCGATGGTAAAATCGCTCAACTACTTGCCGCCGCCAATATTCCCTTCCACGACTACAAAGACCAATGTATTTTTGACCGCGACGAAGTGGTGAAAGACGATGGCAAGCCCTACACGGTTTTCACACCATACAGCCGCAAGTGGAAAAAACTGCTCACCGATGCACACACGGCGGCTTATGATACGCCTTCTCTTTTTCATCAATTCTTGCAAACAGAACCGCTGCCCGTCCCGATGTTAGAAGAGATGGGCTTTGCGCCGATGGATGTCGCTTTCCCGCCAATGGATGTGCCGGATGAAGTGCTGCGGCAATATGGTGCTAAGCGCGATTTTCCCGCCTTGCCCGGCACCTCGCGCCTGAGCGTACACCTGCGATTCGGTACAGTGAGCGTTCGCGCACTGGCACGGCGCGGACTTGCCCTGAGCGAACCCTGGCTAAACGAGCTTATCTGGCGCGACTTCTACATGATGATTTTGCATCATTTTCCACATGCAGCTACGAGCGCCTTCAAACCTGCCTACGACCGCATCCAATGGCGCAATGATGAAAAAGATTTTGCGGCATGGTGCGCAGGCAAAACCGGCTACCCGATTGTAGATGCCGGTATGCGCGAACTCAATGCAACAGGCTTTATGCACAACCGCGTGCGCATGATCACGGCAAGTTTCCTGACCAAACACCTGCTGATAGACTGGCGCTGGGGAGAGGCTTACTTTGCCAAAAAACTGCTGGACTTTGACCTTGCAGCCAATAACGGCGGCTGGCAGTGGGCTTCGGGCAGCGGCTGCGATGCTGCGCCCTACTTCCGCGTGTTCAACCCTACGCTGCAAACGCAAAAATTTGACCCTGACCTGCGCTACGTGCGCAAGTGGGTGCCGGAGTTCGGCAGTATGAGCTACAAGCCAATTGTGCCGCACGAATTTGCCCGCAACCGCGCATTGGAAACCTACAAAGCAGGATTAAGCGAGTAGAGACAGGGCGTGCCCTGTCTCTACAACCAAAAAAATCCATATCATCCGCGAAATCTGCGTTCTAAAAAACCTACGACAAATAATTCGCAATGCGAATCAGGTCGGCAAATACGCCTGCGGCAGTTACCTCTGCGCCTGCGCCTGAACCTTTCACCACCATCGGGCGCTCAGGATAGCGCACAGTGGTAAACGCAATAATGTTATCCGAACCTGACAGCGATGCAAAAGGATGCTCTTGCCCTACGGAATCCAGTGAAATGTTGGCTTTACCGCCTTCAAAGCGGGCAATGCAGCGCAGTTTTTCGCCCTTGTCGGCGGCTTTGCGGCGCATTTCCTCAAAGTGATTGTCGTAAGCGGCCAGCACGTTGAAGAAGTCATCTACCGTCGGGGCGTCTAAGCAAGGCTGCGGCAGAAAACCGTTGATGGTAATGTCTTCAAACTCCATTGGATAGCCACACTCGCGCGCCAGAATCAGAATTTTGCGCCCAACATCTTTGCAACTCAAATCTTCGCGTGGGTCGGGTTCGGTGTAGCCTTTTTGTTTGGCATCCTTCACTACCTCGCTGAAAGGCGCAGAACCGTCAAAGGTGTTGAAAATGTAAGAAAGCGTACCGGAAAGTACTGCTTCGATGCGAATAATCTTATCGCCGCTGTTAATCAAGTCGCGTAGGGTACTGATAACGGGTAGCCCTGCGCCCACGTTGGTTTCATAGAGCATCACTACTCCGTGTTGCTTGGCAAGTCTGCGGTTGCGGATGTATTGCTCATAGCTGCTTGATGAGGCAATTTTATTAGGCGTAACGATAGATATACTTGCCCGCAAAATTTCATCGTACGTATTGGCAACGGCAACGCTGGCGGTATTATCTACAAAAACAGAGTTAGCCAGATTGATTTCATTCATCTGTTTCACAAATGCGTGAATGTCGGAAGCAGTACTACTGCTTTCCAATTCTTCGCGCCAGTTATCAATAGGAATGCCATTTTCTTTGAGCAGCATCTTGCGGCTATTGGCAAGCCCGATGATGCGGAAATCAATGTTGTACTCTTCTTTCAGATAGCTTCTTTGTTCCAGAATCTGTTTGAGCAGGGCGCTGCCAATGAGTCCTGTACCTGCCATAAAAATATTAAGCGTTTTTGTGTCGGACTCAAAGAAGGCTTGATGCAGCGCACGAAGGGCTTTTACCTCATCGGCTTTGCTGATAACTGCTGAAATGTTCAATTCAGAAGAGCCTTGCGCAATGGCTACAACGTTGATGCCGTTGCGACCCATCGCTTGGAACATACGGCCTGCCACACCGCTGGAACGGCGCATATCTTTGCCCACAATCGCAATAATGGACAAATCGGTTTCTACAATTACCTCATCTAATAGCGCGCTGCGGATTTCAAAGGCAAATTCTTTCTCGATAAGACTTTTGGCGATAAGCGCATCTTCGGGCTTTACCGCCAGACAAATGGAATGTTCGGATGATGCCTGCGTAATCAAGATGACGCTGATGCTTCCTGCCGCCAGTGCGCCAAACAGACGGGCAGAAATACCTGCCACACCTACCATACCGCTGCCCTGTACGCGCAAAAGTGCAATCTTGCTTATGGAAGTAATGCCTTTAATCGGGCGACCGGTATAAGCAGCATCTTCGCCAATGTATGAACCCTCAAAATCTGTGTTGAAAGTATTGCGAATAACGATAGGTATCTTAGCCTTCATGGCAGGTACCATCGTTGGCGGATAAATGACCTTCGCGCCGAAATGCGACATTTCCATTGCTTCCTCGTAAGTAAGCGCCGGAATAGACAATGCCTGCGGCACTTTGCGCGGGTCGCAAGTCATTACGCCGTTCACATCTGTCCAGATTTCGGCTGCCGAAGCCTGCAAAGCGGCGGCGAAAATAGAGCAGGTATAGTCAGAGCCGCCGCGTCCCAGCGTAACAGTGTCGCCGTTGGGTGCGCCGCCGATGAATCCTGTGGCGATAATCAGCCCGGGGGTAGCCGCCACATATTCGCGGATGAGCGGATTGGTAGCTTCAAAATCAACGGCGGCGTTGCCGTAACGCCCATCGGTTTTGATAACTTTGGTTGTATCTAAATAAGTTGCCTGTAAGCCTTGCTCACGTGCCGCCTCGCTGATAATGGTGCAGGAAAGACGCTCGCCGAAACTCATCACATAATCCAGCGCACGGATGCTCATTTCGTTGAGCAGGAAAATACCGTTGAGCAGCTCGTCCAACTCGTTGAGCATTGCCTTTACTTTGGCAAGCGTGGCGCTTTGCTGGCGAACATCTATCAGTTCTTTTACACAATCCAGATGACGCTTTTCAATATTGGCAAAGAGGGTTTTGTAGCCTGTATCATTTTGAGCCGCTGCCTTTGCCGTTGCAATCAGTTCGTCGGTAATGCCTCCCAGCGCTGAACACACCACCACCTTTGCTTCCGGGTCGTTTTTAATAATACTTACCACATGGCGGATGCGCTCGGCATTCTGAACCGATGAGCCTCCGAATTTGAGTACTTTCATAATAGGTTTAAGTCTGAAATTTGGGTTAAAAATAGAATTTAGCGCGGCAGGTCGCTCACGACAGCCGCTCGAAAAAACGGAATAGGTACAATGATAGATTATAGTATGCGTATAGCCGTGCCCCTTAGGGCATCGTTGTTGTCGTGCCGCATGCTGTGTTGTACATGAAAACAACGTTTACGAACATACTATATAGGTGTGGATAAGGCGGTGCAAATCTATCAATAAAATATTGCAAAAAAGAAAAAACCGAAGGGGATTTATCGCAGTTTTACTCATTGGCAGATTAACGCTGATGCGGCAATTTTGCACTCGCTATTTCTTACATTAAAAAAACCTCATTATCATGGGACAAATCCAATGGGAAACCATTAAAGAATACAAAGAAATCCTGTTCACCTACTACAACGGGATTGGTAAAATCAGCATTAACCGCCCGCAGGTACACAATGCGTTTACGCCCCTCACTGTGCAGGAAATGATTGATGCGATGACGCACTGCCGCTACGATGACCGTATCGGTGTAATCATCCTCACAGGCGAAGGCGGCAAGGCATTTTGCAGCGGCGGCGACCAGAGCGTGCGCGGACACGGAGGCTATGTAGGCAACGACGGCGTGCCACGCCTGAACGTATTAGACCTGCAAAAACTCATCCGCAGCATCCCTAAACCTGTTATTGCAATGGTGGCAGGTTGGGCAATTGGCGGCGGACATGTGCTTCACGTGGTTTGCGACCTGACCATCGCCGCTGATAACGCCCGATTTGGTCAGACTGGCCCAAAAGTGGGCAGCTTCGACGGCGGCTTTGGCGCAAGCTACCTCGCCCGAATTGTGGGACAAAAAAAAGCCCGCGAAATCTGGTATCTCTGCGACCAATACGATGCGCAGGAAGCCCTGCAAATGGGATTGGTAAACAAGGTAGTGCCGCTGGAAAAATTAGAAGAAGAAACTGTAGCTTGGTGTAACAAAATTTTGGAAAAATCTCCTATTGCCCTGCGGATGCTCAAAGCCTCTTTCAATGCCGAATTGGACGGGCAGGCAGGCATTCAGGAACTGGCAGGCAACGCTACGCTGCTCTACTACCTAAGCGACGAAGCCAAAGAAGGCAAAAACGCATTCTTAGAAAAGCGCAAGCCCGATTTCAGTAAGTTTCCAAAGTTCCCGTAGGCGTTTAGAACGCTGCAAAAGGCAGATTACGCGGGTTTACGCAGATTTTCTGAAAATAAATTCGTGTTCATCTGTGTAATCTGCTTTCATACGTGTTAAGCCATCGTCTTACTACCGTTGTTCGTGTCCGCACGAACGACTATTAGAACGCTGAAAAGGCAGATTACACAGGTTTACGCAGATTTTCTGAAAATAAGTTCGTGTTTATCTGTGCAATTTGCCTTCATATGTGTTAAAATTATCTTTTATATGTAAAACTTAGCAACCTTCGCAGCAAAAAACATGCGGTAAACCAACACATCCATGACCGAATATCCTTTCAGTCGCATTCCGCACGACCGCCTCACATGGGTTTCTGCCTATGACAAAGAGACCTTGTGCAGGAAAATTGCAGCGGCAATCTACCAGCAGGGTGAAATCCGCATGAGCAGGCACAAGTTCAACGGGCAGATGATTGGCGATGGGATTTTTCAGTTGGCGCAATTGATAAGCCACCCTAACATATTTCTCCCCTTGTTGCGCTGCCGCATTGAGCAAACCTCTTCGGGCTGTCTGGTTTTTGTAGAGTGCGAGCTGTTTATGACAACGCGGATTTTACTCGCCGTCGGACTGCTGTTCCTGCTTGCTGCTACGCTTTATTTTCTGCTGATACAGCAAGAGTGGCTTTATGCGGCAACCATGTTGATTGCAAAAGGGCTGTTTTACCTTACTATACTTGGCAACTATCACCTGCAAAAACAAATCAGTCTGAATTTGCTGCAACGGGTGATTGCATAATTGTGTTCAATCAAGAACGGCTTTTATATTTTTGGGCGTATAAATCTCTGAAAATCACGATAATCAATCAAGCCGAGCCTTATTAATCGCCTAAATCATGTTGTAAAAATCCATTTGCGCGTCTTACAGATATGCTATTTGCGGTAAAAAGTCCTAAATTTCATAACTTAACCGCCCAAACAAACCCGATTTCATGAAAATTCTACGCTATGGGATAGCGCTTGCCGCGCTTGTACTGGTCGGCTGTAAGCAGGAACAAACTACCAATGAACCGCAGGGTGTGCTCTTTACCGCACTTTCGGCTGCCGAAACAGGCATTGAGTTTACCAATACCGTTACTCCCGAAAAAGATTTCAACATATTCAATTACCGCAACTTCTACAACGGCGGCGGAGTTGCTATCGGCGACATCAACAACGACGGGCTACCCGATATTTTCCTGACCTCCAATCAGGGCGACTGCAAACTGTTCCTCAACAAAGGCAATTTTCAGTTTGAAGATATTACCCAAAAAGCGGGCGTGGCAGGCAAACGCGGCTGGAGTACAGGCGTAACCTTTGCCGACGTAAATGCCGACGGCTGGATGGATATTTACGTATGCAACAGCGGCAACAAAAAAGGCGACGACAAAGCCAACGAACTCTACATTAATAACGCCAACCTTACTTTCACCGAAAAAGCTGCCGAATATGGCTTAGACGACCGTGGATACGGCACACATGCCGCCTTTTTTGACTACGACCGCGACGGCGACTTAGACCTCTACCTGCTCAATAACAGTTTTACCCCCATCGGGCGGCTGGGCTATGCCAACCTCCGCGAAGAACGCGACCCACTCGGCGGCGATAAACTCTTCCGCAACGACAATGGCAAATTCACAGATGTAAGCGAGCAGGCAGGCATCTACGGCAGCCTCATCGGGTTCGGTTTGGGCATCACCATCGGCGATGTAAACAATGACAACTGGTTGGATATTTACATTTCCAACGACTTCTACGAGCGCGACTACCTCTACGTCAATCAGCGCAATGGCACATTTGCAGAAGTTTCCAAAGACTATTTTCAGCACGAGAGCCTCTCTTCTATGGGCGCGGACATCGCCGACCTGAACAACGACGGCTGGCAGGATATTTTCGTAACCGATATGTTGCCTTGGGATGACTACCGACTCAAAACCACCACCACCTTTGAGGGATATGACTTATTCAAACTCAAACTTTCCCGCGACTTCTATTACCAGTACAACCAAAATTCGCTGCAACTCAATAACGGTAACGGTACGTTTAGCGAAGTTTCTCGACTGGCGCAGACCCACGCTACCGACTGGAGTTGGGGCGCGCTCATTTTCGACATGGACAACGACGGGCAAAAAGATATTTTTGTCGCCAACGGCATCCATAAAAACCTCACCGACCAAGACTTTGTCAATTTTCTGGCAAGCGAAGAAAATTTGCGCCGCGTACAAACAGGCAATTTCAATATTCAGGAATATTTAGACCTGATGGAAACTAAGCCCGTAAGCAACTATGCCTTCCGCAACATGGGCGATATGAACTTTGTGAACAAAGCCCGCGAGTGGGGATTGGGCGACCCCGGCTTTTCTAATGGCGCAGCCTACGGCGATTTAGACAACGACGGCGATTTAGACTTGATTGTGAACAACGTGAACATGCCTGTCGGCATTTACCGTAACAATACAAGCGAAAGACTCAAACACAACTATTTGAAAATCAAGCTCAAAGGAACCGCCGCTAATCCAAACGGAGTTGGCGCGAAGCTCGCTGTTCATCACGGCGGAACGGTGCAGTGGCTGCAACAAATGCCTAATCGCGGTTTCCAGTCATCTGTGGACTGGACGCTGGTTTTCGGTTTGGGAAAAGCCGCGCAGGTAGATTCCTTAGTCGTCATTTGGACAGACGACAAGATGCAGACGCTGGGCAAAACCAACGTCAATCAGACCTTAGAACTGGACTATGCCAACGCTAACCAAATCTGGCAGCCCGAAAAAACTGCTGTCGAAAGCTATTTTGCCGATGCCACTGCTGAAACAGGGCTTGCGTTCGCCCATCAGGAAAGCGAATTTGTGGATTTCAAACGCGATGCGCTGCTCAAACAGAAGTACTCCACTCAAGGCCCTGCGCTGGCAACAGGCGATGTAAACGGCGATGGGTTGGAAGATATTTTCTTTGGTGGCGCGGCAGGTCAGCCTTCGCAAATCTGGTTGCAGCAGCCCAACGGCAAGTTTGCGCTAAAGCCCGTGCCTGCCTTTGATGCCGACAAAGCCGCCGAGGCCGTAGATGCTATTTTATTTGATGCTGACGGCGATAAGGATTTGGATTTATTCATCGTTACAGGCAGCAACGAGTTCAGCGCAGAGGATGCGCTTTTGCAGGATTTACTTTATTTAAACGACGGCAAGGGCAACTTTACCAAAGACGAGCGTTTGCCTAAACTTTATGACAGCGGAGCAGCCGTAGCCGCCGCCGACTTTGATAAAGACGGCGACATAGATCTGTTCGTCGCCAATCGTTTGATCCCCGGCAAATATGGACTCAATCCGCCGCACACCCTGCTGATTAACGACGGTACGGGTGGATTCAAGAATTTCACCAAGCGCTACCTGCCCGATATGGAAAAAATCGGGATGCTGACCGATGTGGCATGGGCAGACACCGATGGCGACGGCTATCAGGATTTGATTCTATTTGGCGAGTGGCGCGCGCCTATTTTATACAAAAATCAACAAGGACGAAGTTTCGTTGCCGACGAAGCCTTTGCCAAAACAGCGGCAAGCGGTTTCTGGAACACCGTTGTGCCGATGGATGTGGACAACGACGGCGATATTGACTTGGTGGCGGGCAATCTGGGTTTGAACTCCCGTATTCGAATAGACGCGGCGCGCCCTGCCGAATTGCACATCAACGACTTCGACCGCAACGGCGAAATTGAGCAAATCATTTCCTGCCCTGCTGAAGACGGCAAAAACTACCCTATGCTACTCAAAGGCGATTTGGAAACGCAAGTGCCGATGATTAAAAAGAAGTATCTCAAATTCACTGATTATGCCGCAAAGCCAATCAGTCAAATTTTTGATGCTTCGCAAATGGAAGGCGCAACAGTAAAAACCGCTACCGAGCAGCGCAGCGGCATCTTCATCAATAATGGGGCAGCAGGTTGGGAATTCCGCCCAATGGCATGGCAGGCACAAGTATCGCCCGTACAGGCAATTTTACCGATGGATTTCAACGGCGATGGCAACATGGACTTGTTGCTGGCAGGCAACTTTTTTGACGTATTGCCTGAAATAGTGCGTTACGATGCGCTGTACGGTCTCATGCTGGCAGGAGACGGCAAAGGTAACTTCTCAGCCGTATCTCCTTTGCAGAGTGGTATGGTGATGAAAGGACAAGTGCGCCACTTGCGGGCTGTCGTACCTAAAAACGGCAATCCGCTAATCATTGCAGCCAAAAACAACGAACCGGTACAGGTGTGGCGCGTGCAACAGCGTGTGCAACAGCGTGTGCAATAGGTATCACTAAAAAAATACCGCAAGGGCGTTAGAATAATCATTGCGTCCTTTGCGGTAAAAAATGAACAGGGAAAAATTAATGCGGCAGCTTTTCGCGCAGCAGACCGTACACCCATGTGCCTGCAATAGCGCTTAACAACGTTACGATAATTGCCGTAGCGCCGGCCCCAATTTGAGCAAACAGCGGACCCGGACATGCGCCGGTGATACCCCAGCCTAAGCCGAACATCAAACCGCCGATAACCTGACCTTTGTTAAATGTTTTTGGGCGGAAGGTAATCGCCTCACCGTCAATGGTTTTGATGTTGAATTTCTTAATCAGAAACACGCTGATTACGCCAACCATTACCGCGCTGCCAATCACACCGTACATATGGAAAGATTGCAGTCTGAACATTTCCTGAATGCGAAACCAGCTTACTATTTCGGCTTTTACGAAAACGATGCCGAACATAACACCTACTAGCATATATTTCAGGTTGTCATACCATTTATGCTCAACGTGGCTGTCGTTCACGCACATAGCGTCTAACGAACGCACCTCAAAATCGGTGTTTTCAGCTATCTGTTGTTCTGTTGTTGTGTCTGTATTTTGCAACATAAGTCTTTCGGTTTTAAAGGATTAAAGAGCCAGAATGTAAGGCAGAATGACGTTTACCATGGTAAAACCGCCAATCATAAAACAAATGGTTGCGACCAATGAAGGCCACTGCAAGGTAGAAAGCCCCATAATTGCGTGTCCGCTGGTACAGCCGCCCGCGTAGCGCGTGCCAAAACCCACCATAAAGCCGCCGACAACCATCATCACAAAGCCGCGCGGCGTTGCCAGCGCTTCCCAGTTCATTAGTTGTACAGGAACTAAGTTGCTGTAATCGGTGATGCCGTATTTGGCAAGTTCTGCCGACAAGTCGGGGTGTACGATCATCGGTTCAGGATTTGCCAGCCAAGTTGCCGCAATAAAGCCGCCTATTAAAATGCCTGCCACAAAAAATAAATTCCATGCTTCTTTCTTCCATTCGTATTTAAAAAATGGGATATTGGCAGGCATACAAGCCGCACATATGTGGCGCAAAGAAGATGATATGCCGAAAGATTTGTTACCTAAAATCAATAAAGCCGGAACAGTAAGCCCAATCAGCGGCCCCGCTACGTACCAAGGCCAAGGCTGTTTGATTAATTCAATGAAATTCATGCAATAATTTTTTAAGATTGGTTAAGCAAATTGTTTGATGATGCGTGTCAGTTCGTGTTTAGGGACTACGCCGCTTTGTCGCCACAGCGCCTTGCCGTTTTTGAACAGTATCAGCGTAGGTACGCCTCTGATTTGATAGGCCTGCGCCACGTGTGGGTTTCTGTCCACATCAATTTTAATGATGCTTGCCGCATCGCCTACTTCGCTTTTTACTTCATCCAAAATAGGCGACATCATTTTACAAGGACCACACCACGTAGCAAAAAAATCTACCAAAACGGGCTTGTCGCTGTTAATCAGTTCGTTAAATTTCATATGTCAATTATTTTTTATAGTTACTTGACTAACGCGCTGACGTTTTGCCAAGTTCCCCCGTTAATGACATTTGTGAAACCGTTCTGTTCCAAAATAGCCTTTGCCTGACGGCTGCGGTTGCCGCTGCGGCAGAATACCACAATATTTTTCTTGCCTTTGAAGGAAGCCAGTTTTTTTTCTATCTGATCCAGCGGGATATTCACCGCGCCTTTGACAGAACCTTGGGCAAATTCGGCGGGCGTGCGCACATCTACCAAATAAGCTCCCTCTTGAATGGCTGCGCGCAGCGTGCCTTCGTCGGGCTGACCAAATAAGTTTTTGAGTAGATTGAACATGATTATGAGTGTTATGGTGATGACAATTCCGGTAATTAACTGACGGGATATACAAAGCCCTTGACAGTTAGGTGCAACGGTTGTTTGCATAATGCTGACACAAAGTTAGATGGTTAAAAAAAGCCTGTCAGCTACTTTGGTTACACAGCGCCCAATTAGGCAGATTAAAGTGTATCACGCCCTTTAGGGTGTGCTCTTTTACTTTTTGAATATCAATTAGCAACACACCCTGAAGAGTATGTTACATTTTACACAGCGACCAATCAGGCAAACATAGTTTCTTTGAGAATGATATAAACGCCCATTACCAGGACGAACCAGCCGAAGGCAGGCTTCAATTTTGCCCCGTCAATGCGCTTGGAAAGAGCTGTGCCAACGAAAATGCCGCCAGTGGCAAAGGCTGAAACAACCGCCAGAAAGCCCCAATTGATAATAGTTTCCCTGCCTTCGCCAAAAAAACCGATGAGCGATTTGGCGGCAATGATGACTAATGAAGTGCCTACGGCTTCTTTCATGGGCAGTTTGCTCAATACAACTAATGCGGGGATAATCAGAAAGCCGCCGCCTGCGCCTACCAGTCCGGTCAGCGCACCCACTACCAGCCCCTCAATCAGGATGAGCGGGTAATTAAATTGTTGTTCGCCTGAAATTTCTGCCGCTGGTTTTTTGTCCTTTTTAATCATGCTGTACGAAGCGGCAATCATCAGCACAGCAAAAAGCAGCATCAGCAGGATGCTTTTAGTAATTGTAAATTCGCCGACGGAAAAAATTTCTTTGGGAATGGCAGGCACAATGTAGGCGCGCGTGAGAAATACTGCCACGATAGATGGAATACCGAAAACAATCGCGGTGCGGATATTGACCAGCCCTTTGCGGAAGTAATCAAACGAACCGACGGCGCTTGTCAGCCCGACGATGAAAAGTGAATAGGCGGTAGCGGTAACCGCATCTATGGCAAAGAGGTAAACTAAAACAGGTACGGTTAAGATGCTGCCGCCGCCGCCAATCAACCCAAGTGAAATGCCAATCAGGATAGAAGCCAGATAGCCAATATACTCCATGTGTGTCGTTATTTTCTGACCACAAAGTACGGCAACGGCAGCGCGGCAAACGGTTACTTTGGTTACAAAACTGTGATTTTGTTGCGCCCCAGCTGCACGATGCCTTTTTCTTCCAATTTTTTCAGCAGGCGCGAAACGACCACGCGGGCTGTCCCCAGCTCATTGGCCAACTGTTCGTGTGAAACGTTAAGCGTCTTGTTGCCCGTCAGCGCTACTTTGCGGTTGAGCAGCGACAGCAGGCGTTCATCTACCTTGTGGAAGGCAATTTCATTGATAATTTCCAGCAATTCCTCAAAACGTTTGTGGTAGAGGCGGAAAATATAGTCCAGCCACTGCGGAAACTCTTTCATCAGCGACATGACCTTGTCTAAGGGCAAAAACAGGATTTCCGCGTCTTCTTCCACCTCTGCGCGTACTTTGCTCTTTTCGTTGTGGATGCCGCCCAGAAACGACATGATGCAACTTTCACCCGCCTTGATGTAGTACAGCAAGATTTCGCGCCCGTCTTCTTCGGTGCGAATCACCCGTATGATGCCTTCCGCCACAATGGGAATGGCTTTGACGTAGGCGTTTTCGTTGAGGATAATGTCGCCCGCCTTGTAATGCTTGATTTTGCTGTACTCATACAACTTCGCCGTTAGCACGGGGGAAGATTTAAAGGCAGAAACACTGTCGGAATCGTACATAGTGGTTGGTTTTGCTGCAAAGTAAGTTAAAAAAAGTACATGTGCCCGCAGCCTGCGCTCTAACAAAACCCGTCGCTGTTAGTTTTTGTGGTAAATCTATATTGATTTCTTATGAACCCGTACATCAGCCAATTACAGCAAACAATTGAACCATTGAGCCGTCAGGTGGTCAATCATCCGGCTTATGCCGCTATCCGCGATGAGGAAAGCCTGCGCAGTTTTATGCAATACCATGTTTTCGCCGTTTGGGACTTTATGTCGCTGCTCAAAGCGCTGCAAAACAACCTGACCTGCACACGCACGCCCTGGTTTCCCGAAGGCCATGCCGATACCCGCTTTCTGATTAATGAAATCGTAGTTGGCGAAGAGTCGGACGTGGACTTTTTCGGTAAGCGCAAAAGTCATTTTGAGATGTATTTAGACGCGATGCAACAGTGCGGCGCGGATATTTCTGTGATTGAGATGTTTACCGCCACGCTGCGCCAAACGGGCGATATGGAAAAAGCCTTTGCCGTTGCCCGCGTACCCGAAGCCGCCCGTCAGTTTGTCCGCTATACGTTTGAGGTTATCAACGACAATCAGCCGCACGTGCAGGCTGCCGTGTTCACCTTTGGGCGCGAAGACCTGATTCCGCAAATGTTTCTCTCTATTATCAACGAAATTTTTCAGGATGCCCCCGAAAAAATCAGCCTGTTCAAATATTATCTGGAACGGCACATTGAAGTGGACGGCGACCACCACAGTCACTTAGCGCTGGAAATGACCGCTCACCTCTGCGGCGAAGATGCCAACCGTTGGCAACAAGCCACCGAAGCCGCACAAAAAGCCCTACAAATGCGCATCGCCCTCTGGGACGGCGTACTTACAGAGATTGAACAGGGGATGGAGGTGTAACAGCACCTCAACTGCGTTTAGGAAAGTTCAATGATATTTTCCGGCAAAAGTTCGGGATAACAGCGCATCGCCAGATATACCTGTGCAGTAACCTTTACGTCGCTGCGGCAGTAGGCGGCGATGCGCTCGTAGTCTCCATCCCGATAGAAGACCTCGTGTACCATACTGCCGTCTATGTTGTCTTTCCCTGTAGGAATGCCAAACAAAGTGGCTAATAATTTGAGCGAAGTCAGATAGCGTTTGTCGCCGTATTGCCACATTTCCATTGTGTCTAAGTGCGTAATTTCCCAAGGCTTCTGGTCTGCGATATTAAGGATAGCAGGCGGCATTATGCGATTAATCAGCATCCGACGACAGAGATACGGGTAGTCAAAGTGCTTGCCGTTGTGTGCAACTAATCGTGTGCGCTTGTTGAAGCGATTTTCCAGCAGGTATTTAAAATCTTGCAGCAGTTGTACCTCATCGGTTCCATAAAAGGACTTGACGCGCAGGCTCAACTCTTGCTCGTCATTCAGGTAGAAATAGCCTGCTGCAATACAGATAATTTTCCCAAACTCTGCCGAAAGCGCGGCTCGCTGTTTATAGAGAATGTCGGGATCTTGCTGCGGATCTAAACGGCTTGCCCGCTTTGTCCAGAGCGTCTGCATCGTCTCATCCAGCAAATCCAGATCGGGCTGTTCGGAAACCGTTTCAATGTCTATGAACAACAGGTTTTTCAATTCGCGGAAAATCTGCGCAGGCGTGAGGGAAGTCATGGCAGTGAAAGTTTGCTTGTTTGTACGTAATGCAGAATGTACAGTTTTAATAATGCAGAATGCCTTTCAACTCCAACTGCGGGATATACACCAGATTTTCATCAACAATACTTTCAGGCACGAAGATGAATTTTTTGTCGTAAATCTGTCCGTTTACATAGTAACTTACCCAGTATTCATTGAACAAATGAAAAATTGAAGGGTCTATCAGTTCTATTTGCATGTGCGCACCTGCCGCAACAGTACCCAGATACTGTCGTAGTACTGAGGTGCGCTGTTGTTCTTGTGTTTGTTCTTTTTCGCTGTATCCTGTAGAAACCACCATGACATCATTCACATCGAAGTCATTAGTATTCAGCAGGTAAACTATCCATTGGGGCGCTTTTGCCGTTGTATCTTCACAAGCAACTGCCACGCGAATTCCTTCTACTGTTGGGAAAACAATATCTTTTTTCATAGTTTGACAAAAATAAATGTTTAGCCCGATATGCAAAACAGCCTGTACGTTCTGGGAATGATGTCCGGAACCTCTTTAGATGGTCTTGATCTGGCGCTGGTAGAATTTTGGCAGGACAGCAAATGGCATTTTCGCCTACACGCTGCTACAACTATTCCTTACAGTGAGGAATGGAAAGCCATTCTGAGCGATTTGGAAAACCGCACGGCCTTTGACTATGCCCGCACCGATGCAGAACTGGGACATTACTTCGGTGAACAGGCGCGGCAATTCATCGCAGCGCAAGCCGCCAAGCCGCTGTTCATTGCTTCGCACGGGCATACGATTTTTCATCAGCCATCTATTCGGCTGACTACGCAAATAGGGAGCGGGGCGGCGCTGGCAGCTTCATCGGGCTATCCCGTCATTTGCGATTTCCGCACATTAGATGTAGCGCTGGGCGGACAGGGTGCGCCACTTGTCCCCGCAGGCGACCGCTTGCTGTTTGCCGATTACGACTTTTGTGTCAATCTGGGCGGCATTTCCAACTTTTCGGTCGAGCATCAGGGCAAACGTATTTCCTATGATGTAGCCTTTACCAATATGCTGTTCAATTACCTGACAAAAAAGATCGGAAAAGCATATGACAGAGGCGGCGCGATTGCCCGCAGCGGCAAATGCCTGCCCGACTTGTTGGAGCAGTTCAATGCTGATCCGTATCTGCAGCAGTCTTTCCCCAAGTCGCTGGGCAAGGAGACTTTTGTTTCGTACTATGTGCCGCTCATAGAAGCAAGCGATGCTTCGGTAACAGATGTGCTTTGTACGGCGGTGCATTATTCAGCAGGTCAGTTGGCGAAAAACATCCGGCAGTTCAACTACCCAAAGCCTAAGGTATTGCTAACAGGCGGCGGCGCTTTCAACACCTTTTTTGTGGAAGTGCTGCAAAGCCAACTGCCCGAAGCAGAAATCTTCATCCCCGAAGCGGAGATTATTGCTTTTAAAGAGGCAATTGTCTTTGCCTTTTTGGGTGTGTTGCGCTATTTGGGACAGCCCAACTGCCTAGCTTCGGTAACGGGCGCTTCAGCAGACAATTGCGGCGGAGCTATCTGGGGGAAGTTACCCTAAACAATCAGGCAGCATATAATTTCAGGCGGCATATTCTTCGCGGCTAAATGTTTTACCACAAAGAATTATTGCTTGTCAAATCGCTGCAAGGTTTGCAAAATGTGTGAAAAAAACTACATTTGCCGACCTTTCTTTATTATGCAACATTCAAAATCGGCGATAGGACGTACTATTGGGATGATACTGCTCGTGTTTTACACACTGGCCGTTTATCCTTTATCGCTGTTGCAAGAACAATCGGCGTTGCCTGTAAAGAAAGAAACCGCTGCCCAAACCGATAGCAACCTGTCCGATACAAACGAGCAAGGTGCGCCCGAAGAAAGCAGCAAACGCACAATCATTAGCGAAGCCTCTGACTTAGAGGCTGTTATCAGCAGCGTAGTACAGTGCGCCATTCCCAAGTGGCAACTGCAAGCACCTTTATTTTTCCTCTTGGCAGCAGTGCGCGAACTGCCTGTAGTGAAGCCTTTGCATCAAATTGCACTTCCTGTGTATGTGGAAGTGTTATTTGAAACGCTCATTCTCCCCAACGCGCCTTAGTAGTTTCCATTTGTTTTGCTCAGCAACTGCCCGACCCATTGCTGAGGTTACAGCCCAACGGTTGTTTTTGCTTTGAAAATCCATTTATCAAATTTTATTTCATCACAAAACCATGAGAAACAGAGGTTTTATCATCACGCTTACCGTGATTATATCCCTGCTTTGCTTATTCTACCTGTCGTTTTCGCTGGTATCTTACAACATTCAAAAAGATGCCAACGCCTATGCTACGGACAGCAACGGCAATATCAATTACAACAAACGCCAGCGCTACTACGACTCGCTGTGGAATCTGCCCGTTTACAATCTGGGCTTTGCAAAGTTTACTTTGAAAGAAGTAAAAGATTTTGAACTGCACCTCGGTCTTGACTTGCAAGGTGGTATGCACGTAGTACTGGAAGTATCGCCTGTGGACGTAATCAAGGCGATGTCCGGCGACAGTAAAGATGCCAATTTCGTGCAGGCACTTGCCAATGCCCAGAAACTGGCAGTAGGCAGCCAGCGTACTTTCACTGAAATTTTCTTTGATGAGTACGAAAAATTAGCCGGCGCTAATCAACTAAGTAAAATTTTTGCTAATTCTGCTAACCAAGGAATTATTGACTTCAAAACTCCTGAGCCTGAGATCAAACGCATTATTACCACAGAAGTAGAAGGTGCGATTGAACGTTCTTACCGCATTGTGAAGTCGCGTATTGATAAGTTTGGCGTAACCAACCCCAACGTACAGCGCATTCCGGGTACAGGACGCATTCAGGTTGAACTGCCGGGTGTGGACAACCCTGAGCGCGTACGCAAACTCTTGCAAGGTGTTGCCAAGTTGGAGTTCTGGGAAGTTTATGAGCCTAACGAGTATAGCGAATTCCTGCAAAAAATCAACGACTTTGCGGTAAGCAAAAAGAAAACAGGCACCTCATCTGCTACCAATGCACCTACTGCTACCAACGATGCTCTTGCCGCACTGACCGAAGGGGCGGACACTTTAAAGGCGGCGGATAGTAATGATCCGGCGGTTGCTGCTGCTGCCAAAGAAGACTCAGCGACTATTGCTAAGCGCATGATTGACTCGCTGAACAACACCATGAACCAGAGCGCCTCTGCGTTGTTCACCAAGTTGGTGCGCGTCAATCCGAACTACTTCGAGTTGATCTACGAAGCGCAGGACACCGCTGCTGTGAACGATGTGCTGTTTGATCCCGTGATGGCGCCTGCTATTCCGCCAACGGCTAAGTTTCTTTGGGGCGTAAAGCCAACGTTTGAAGAGCAAGGCAGACAGTATTACACACTCTACGTAATCAAAAAAGGACGCGGCAATCAGGCACCGCTCGACGGTGAGGCGATCAAAGATGCACGTCAAGGCTTCGACGACCGAGGCAGACCCGACGTACAAATGGTGATGAACGCAGAAGGCAGCAAAGTATGGAAAAAGCTGACAGGCGCAAACGTCAACCGCCGCATAGCTATTGTACTGGACAACAATGTTTATTCGGCACCGGTAGTGCAATCCGAAATTGCAGGCGGTAATTCTTCTATCTCGGGCAATTTTACGATCGAAGAAGCACAAGACTTGGCAAATATCCTTAAAGTTGGTAAACTACCTGCTCCTACGCGTATCGTAGAAGAGGCTGTCGTAGGTCCATCCTTAGGGCGCGAGGCAGTACAGCAGGGGCTTATTTCTATTGTCATTGGCTTCTTGGCTGTAGTAGTGTTCATGGCTATTTACTACTCAGGTGCGGGTTTAGTTGCTAACGGCGCACTGTTGTTCAATATCTTCTTTATCGTAGGTATCCTTGCCAACTTCGAGGCAGCGCTTACACTGCCCGGTATCGCAGGTATCGTACTGACGATTGGTATGGCGGTAGATGCGAACGTACTTGTATTTGAGCGTATCCGCGAAGAACTCCGCAACCAGAAACCACTGATGGAAGCAATCGAACTGGGTTATGACCGCGCATTCTGGTCTATTTTTGACTCCAACCTGACCACTTTGCTGACGGCTTTCTTCCTCTATACATTGGGAACAGGCCCTATCAAAGGCTTTGCCATCACGTTGATTATCGGTATTTTCTGCTCATTCTTTACTGCCGTTTACGTATCCCGCGTAATTATTTATTCGCTGATCAACCGCAAAGGCGCAGAAAGCAAAATTTCTTTCGCTATGCCATTTACCTTCAATGCTTTCCGCATTGAAGGCGTTGATTTCATCGGCAAGCGCAAGATTGCCTATGCTTTCTCGGGTATTATGATTGTGATCGGACTCGGACTGATGCTCACACAAGGACTCAATCTGGGTGTTGATTTCAAAGGTGGCAGAACCTATATAGTAGAGTTCAAAGAAAATGTAATAGCCTCTGAAGTTCGCTCAACTTTGAGTCCTTTCTTCGAAGGACAAGGCACTGAGGTAAAAACCTACGACACCAATAACAAGGTAAAAGTTACTACAACCTTTTTGATTGATGACGACTCTGACGCGGCAGATGAAAAAGTACTTGCCGCTTTGAATCAAGGTTTGCGCAAATACGCTAATCTGAATCCGCAGATTTTGAGTTCATCTAAAGTGGGCGCTACTATTGCAAGCGACATTCGCGACTCTGCTCTGGAGTCTATCTTCGCCTCGCTGCTGGCTATTTTTGCCTATATCTTCCTGCGCTTCCGCAAGTGGCAATTTGGTTTAGGGGCGGTATTGGCACTCTTCCACGACGTATTGATCGTTATGTCATGCGTTGCTATTGCCCGTGTACTTGGATTTAGCGTAGAAGTTGATCAGGTATTTGTTGCAGCAATCCTGACTATTATCGGTTACTCAATTAACGATACTGTGGTTGTATTTGACCGCGTACGCGAGTCGCTCTCCAGAGGTGCGGCCAACAAGCAGGAACTGATTACAGGCATGAATAAAGCTGTAAACGATACTTTTAGCCGTACCATCATCACAGCGCTTACTACTTTTCTTGTCGTATTCGTGCTGTTCATGGCAGGTGGCGAAGTACTGCGCGGTTTCTCTTTCGCCTTGTTGCTGGGTGTAATCTTTGGTACTTATTCCTCTATTTTCGTTGCAAGTTCTCTAGTAACAGATACAATGGATAGTATAGAGGCTACTGCTGCACCACAACAAGATGCCAAAGCTGCGAAAACACCAGTAAAGGTTGCCCGCGCTAAGGCGTAAATTCCCTTGTACCGATGTACCCATGCATGCGAAGCCCTCGCCCGACAGCGAAGGCTTCGTTTTTTTATGGATTCCTATGCAGATTGCATGAATTTTGACGTTATTTTAGGTGTATTATTTCTCAAGCCAATGTTTCAACGCATCATTGCCCTTTTCGGGCTTATACTCTTCCTGTTTACAACTACTTCTTATGCACAACTGAGCACTACCAATAAAAAGGCAGAAAAACTGTATGAGGAATCTAAAGAGTTCCTGCGCCGCCGCGATTTTGATCGCTGCATAGAAAAGTTGCGCAAAGCAGTGGAGATTGATCCTAACTTCTTGGAAGCACAATATGCCCTTGCCAACGCGCTCAATACGATGCGCCGAACTGAGGAGGCGGAAATTCATTATCGAAAGTGTCTTACCATCAGCCCCAACGATAAAAAACTTGCTCCCGTGTACTACCACGTAGGAGTGATAGATTTCAGCAGAGGCGATTACGCAGGGGCGCTCTCCAAATTAGAGAAGTTTCTTTCTATGGGTACCGGCAACAATAACCACATACAAGATGCCCGCAAGCGGATTGCCTCTTGTCGTTATGCGGTCGAGGGCATGAAAAAACCTGTGGATTTCAAGCCTGTGGCCGTTGCTGCTCCAATCAACCATTTGCCCTTGCAGTATTTCCCTGTTCTCTCTGCTGATCAGCAACAGATCATTTACACCGCACGAGAAGGAACAGCAAACATCAATGACGAAAATATTTACATCAGCTATCAGGAAAACGGGCAGTGGACGATGCCCAAAATCATTACCGAACTATCCACACCTTTCAACGAAGGCACCTGTACGATCTCTGCCGACGGGCAAACAATGATCTTTACCATTTGTGAAAATAAGGACAAAGAAATCATTGGCAGTTGCGATCTGTTCATCACCTATCGCACAGGCGACCGCTGGTCTGAGCCGCGCAACATGGGCCCTGCTGTTAATTCGCGCCACTGGGATACGCAGCCTTCGCTCTCCGCTGACGGCAGAACACTCTACTTCGTGTCCGATCGGCCGGGAGGAATCGGCGGGCATGACATCTGGGTTACGCACAGACACGAAAACGGGAGCTGGGGGGAGGCTTTCAACTTAGGCCCGCAAATTAACACACGCGGCGACGAAGTTGCGCCTTTTATTCACGTCAACGGACAAACGCTGTTTTTTGCTTCCGACGGCTATCTGGGTTATGGTGGCTACGATCTGTACAAAGCCGAGCGCATGGCAGAAGGATGGAGCAAACCTACCAATCTGGGCTATCCTATCAACGATCACCGCAATCAAATGGGACTTTTTATTACGGCAGATGGCAAAAAGGGCTATTATTCCCATGAGGAAAATATTGGCAATCAACTGATTTCGAGCCGTATTTACATGTTCGAGCTACCCGAAGAACTTCGACCTACAACAACCTCCAACTACGTCAAAGGAACGGTGCGCGATGCTGTTACTAAAAAAGCCCTTGCCGCCCGCATAGAGTTAATTGATCTTGCTACTGACAGCATTCAGCAGCAGGTTTCATCAGACGCGGCCAACGGGCGCTACCTGATTGTACTCAACAAAGGCGCAGAATACGCACTTTACGTCAATTGCGAAGGTTATCTGTTCAAAAGTCTGACGTTTAATTATGCCGAAGAAGGCACAGACGTAGTGATAGACATCGAATTAGACCCGATTAGTAAAGGTGCAAAAATTGTTTTGAACAATATTTTCTTTGAAACCGCCAAGTGGGATTTGCAACCTAAATCTATTACCGAACTACGCAAGCTACTACGGCTGTTAGAACAAAATCCGCAACTCAAAGTAGAAATTGGCGGACATACGGACGATGTTGGCTCGGATGCTGCCAATCTGGAGCTTTCGCGCAAACGAGCACAGTCAGTTGTCGACTACTTGACCCAAAACGGCATAGATGCAGTCCGACTTACAGCTAAGGGATACGGCGAAACGGTCCCGCAAGTACCCAACAACAGCGACCAGAACCGCGCTAAAAATCGCCGCATTGAGTTTAAATTGTTATAGAATCGAGCCACCCTTCCTATAGAAATCAGTACCTTTAACCTGAAAGCGCTCAAAACAATGCAGGATATTTTTATCATCAGTATCATCATGGCAGTCCCAATCACAGGGATTCTGTCTGCTACTTTCTTGAAGTACAAGAAGTTGGAACTTCAGCAAAGCAAAGACAACGGTCATACAGCTAAGGCTTTGGAGCAACTCACACACATGGTAAATAAACTTGCCAAAGAAAATACAGAACTGCGCCAGCGCGTAGAAAATCTGGAAACGATTGTAACGCTAGGCGATATATCGGCCGATCTCAGGCAGGTAAAAAGGAGCAGTAACGAGGCACATCGAGAACTACCACCTGCTAATCAAGATAATATGCTCAACAGCGAAATCGCCCAAATCATTGCTGACCATAAGAAGTTTCGTTAAATCTCAAGCGTTACCGGCAGCGCAGGCAGGTTTCTCAGTTCAAAGTGAATACCGCGCTGCGGGGCAATATTTTCCTTGAAGTCATGTAGTATTTCCAGCACATCGTGATTAATATATTTAGTTTGAACGCCGTCTATTATCACATGGTCGCCGGACTCCAGCTTCTCCAACATCGTGATGATACTTCCTTTATTGAGAAAGGTAACGCCCTGTGAAAGAGTGATATAGATACCATCGCGCTTTCCCATCTCGGTGCGGTTATAGGAATAGGCATTGCGCATATTGGCACGCAGGATATAAAAAATAGAAACGATCATTCCCACGCCGATGCCTTGGAGCAAGTCCGAAAATACAATTGCTACCACCGTAACAGCAAAAGGAATAAATTGCTCCCAGCCCATCCGGAAGATTTGCACCATCATCGAAGGCTTGATGAGTTTATAGCCAAGCAACAAAAGAATTGCCGAAAGCGAAGCTAGAGGGATCAGGTTCAAAAGGTGCGGAATCAATACGGCAGAGGCGAGCAAAAGCAGCCCGTGTACAACAGTGGCAACACGGGTACGTCCCCCTGCATTGATATTGGCAGAACTGCGCACGATTACCTGCGTGATCGGGATGCCACCCAGCAGCCCCGATGCGATATTGCCTACTCCTTGCGCAAGTATTTCGCGGTCGGCAGGGGTTTTGCGTTTGTAGGGGTCTAATTTATCAGTAGCATCTACAGAAAGCAGGGTTTCCAACGTGGCAACAACGGCGATCGTTCCGGCAGTGGTATATACCTCAAAATTGCGGAATGCCGACCAGTCGGGTTGCATGAAAAGCGCCCATAAGTCGTCAGGCGAATCGGTAACGGGTAGCGTAACCAGATGATCTTTTGACAATACCCAATCAGGATAAAAGAGTTTGTACAGTTCATTGATGCCTACGCCTGCCACTACGACAAACAGCGCACTCGGCAAAAATTGGAACAGCACAAAGCGCTTCATAAAAGGCCGATCGAAGAGTATGAGCAGTGCAAGCGAAAGCGCGCTAATGACAATCGCTCCAGGGCTATAGCGCTCGAGGGCATAAGCAATTTCAGTAAACGTATTGTTGCCGTCGCTTTGCAGGAAAGACTCGTCGCCCATCTGGTCGGCATCAAAGCCCAATGCGTGAGGTATTTGCTTGAGAATCAGGATCAGACCGATAGCTGCCAGCATTCCTTTAATCACCGATGAGGGAAAGAAATACACCAAGATACCTGCCCTAAGTGCTGCCAGAGCAATCTGTATCAGCCCTGCTACAATAACTGCCAGCAAAAAAGCCTGGTAGCTGCCCAATTTATCAATGGAAGTAAGCACAGTTACAGTCAGGCCGGCGGCAGGCCCACTCACGCCTACTGCCGAGCCACTGATGATACCAACAACTACCCCGCCGACAATCCCGGCAATAATGCCCGAAAAAAGCGGCGCTCCCGAAGCCAGAGCAACGCCCAGACACAGCGGCAAAGCGACCAGAAACACTACTAGCCCCGCAGCCAAATCGCTTTTCAAATGAGATACATAATGACTAAAACGTGGTTGCATGAGGCAATAAGTCCATCGCGCTGATGCGCCTTAGGTAAGGCAAATATCGTAAGTGAATTGTTAAGAAAGTAGTTGATATGCTTGTTTTATGCGCTAAATTGCGGCACAGCGCTGCTAAAGCGCAAAAGAACCAATTTCGGCCGCCGCATAATCAATAATTATTCATGCCTTACTTAGTTTTTGATGTAGAAACTACCGGACTTGAGCCGGATTATCACGAAATCATACAACTCGGCGCCGTCTTGTATGACGACCGATGGAACCAACTTGCTACTTTCCTGAGTAATGTTTATCCCGAATACCCCGACAGGTTCTCTATTCCTGCCTCTGAGGTACATAACCTCACAGTAGAGGATCTGGACGATGCGCCCATGATCTATGAAATGCTCGAAGACTTCGAGGACTGGCTCATGGACGAGTTGAACCTGCAAAGCCGCAACGACCTGCGCCGCATCACCATCTGCGGGCAAAGCGTAGCTACAGACATTAACTTTCTGCGATTTGCCTACAGGAAATCGCAAATGAGCTGGGAGTTTTCGTTCCGTCCGCTCGACCTGTTCGTTCTTTCCAACTTTTACTTCCGCATCCTTAAAGCAAATGGTATTGCAGGGCCCAAATCGCTAAGTCTCAAAAGTGTAGCCGCCTATTTTGGCATGGAGCGCGAAACGGAAACTCACAATGCTCTGGAAGATTCTATCTTGACCGGACGTTGCTTGGCACTGATCCTAAAAAATGGCGACAAGTTCAGAGTCAAGAAAGACGATTTAGCATTTTGGGAAGACGATGACCAATAAAAAGGTTGTTCATTGATATGGATTGCGTAATTTTGGCAATCCAAAAAATCAAATTCTCGCCCACATGAACATTCACGAATATCAGGCAAAAGAAATACTGAAAAGTTATGGCGTTCGTATTCAGGAAGGCATCGTAGCCGATACTGCTGAGGCTGCGGTAGAAGCAGCGCGTCAGTTGCAGGCAGCTACAGGCACTGAAGGCTGGGTTGTAAAGGCACAAATCCATGCCGGCGGTCGTGGCAAAGGCAAAACCATTGAAACCCAACAGGAAGGCGTAAAATTCTGCACCTCGTTGGAAAAAGTTGAAACGGTGGCTCGCAACCTGATCGGTAACACACTGGTAACGATCCAGACAGGCGAACAAGGACGTAAGGTAAATAAAGTATTAGTGGCGCAGGATGTTTATTACAAAGGCGAAAACGAACCCAAAGAATATTATCTCGCGATCCTCTTAGACCGCTCGAAGGCTTGCAACGTAATCATGGCAAGCACCGAAGGCGGCGTTGATATTGAGGAGGTTGCACACCATTCTCCCGAAAAAATCATCAAAGTTTGGGTAGATCCGATACAAGGGTTGCAACCCGAACAGGCAAAAGAAATAGCCGATAAACTCGGACTTTCAGGCAAAGCCCATGAAGAAATGGTCTCATTCATCACTGCCCTCTACAAAGCCTATGATGCTATTGATGCTGTGCAGTTTGAAATTAATCCTTGTCTGAAAACCTCTGATAATAAAATCATCGCTGTTGATGCCAAAGTCAACTTAGATGATAATGCACTCTTCCGTCATCCGGAATTAGCCGCCATGCGCGACCTCAACGAGGAAGATCCGCTAGAGATAGAAGCCTCTGCATCAGGTTTGAACTATGTAAAACTGGATGGCAACGTTGGTTGCATGGTAAACGGCGCAGGATTGGCAATGGCTACAATGGACATCATTAAACTGTCAGGTGGCCAACCTGCCAACTTCTTAGACGTAGGCGGCGGCGCGAATGCCCAAACCGTAGAGGCCGGTTTCCGCATCATTCTGCAAGATCCTAATGTGAAAGCTATACTGATTAATATTTTTGGCGGTATTGTGCGTTGCGATCGCGTAGCTAACGGTGTAGTTGAAGCCTACAAGAAAATCGGTAATATTGACATTCCTATCATCGTTCGCCTGCAAGGTACTAATGCCGAAGAAGGTGCGCGCGTGATTGAAGAATCGGGACTGAAAGTAACATCTGCAATCGCGCTGAAAGATGCTGCCGCCAAAGTACAACAGGCGCTTGCATAAGTTTGAGATTAACCCGTAAACGAAAATCCCGGCAAGTCTGATAGCTTGTTGGGATTTTTTTATGACTCCCTGAAAATTCAATGCCTTCAATCGGCTAATCAGGCAACTGGTCGAGCGGGGTAGAAGCCGGGTAGCTCCCTGTAGGTTGCTTGCGCGACTTCTCTTCCAGCAGTTCCGCTGCCTTATTGCGTTTTTCACTGATTGTTACTACCCATATGCTGATTTCGTATAGTAACATCAGCGGCAGAGAAATTAATATCTGGCTAATCACATCGGGCGGAGTAATAATGGCAGAGATAATCAGCACAACAACAAACGCATGGCGGCGATATTCGCGCATAAATGCGGGTGAAATCACTCCTATTTTGGCGAGGAAAAACGCCACCATCGGCAACTGAAACATCAATCCCGTTACTAGCACCAGCGTGGTGAGCGTAGAGATGTAGGAAACAATATCAAACTCGTTGGAAATGGACGGGTCTAACTGATAATTAGCTAAAAACTGAATAGACAGCGGCGCAATCACATAATAACCGAACAGAATCCCCAAAATGAACAGCAGCGAAACAAAAAACACCGCTCCGCTTGCCGCTTTGCGCTCCTGCGGATATAAACCCGGCTTAACGAAACTCCAAATTTCCCAAAAGGCATAGGGGAAAGCACAAATAACCCCAATCACAAGCGAGGAGAGCATGTGCATGGTGAACTGCCCTGTCATCAGGCGGCTTTGCAGTTTGAAGTTGATCTTGTCAATACAAGTAGCATCCGAAAGAGCGCAAAGCATTCGGTACGTCCAAAAATCTACTTTGGAAGGCCCCAGAATGAGCGTTCCATACACAAACTCTTTGGACAAAAAGGCAATTACTGAAAAAACAGCCACTGAAGCAACCGCGCGGATCAGATGCCAGCGCAGTTCCTCCAAGTGGTCTATAAACGACATTTCTTTTTCCTCTGTCATGCTTTGGCTATGCGGATAGGCACCATGAACTCATCAATTTCGTAGGCTTCCGTACCGTTCAGGTCGCTGTGGATTTGCAGGGAAACCGCCTGTGTTTCAGACTGAATGTAGTCGGCGAATTCTTTGGCTGCATCGGCGACAAGCGCCTCACCTGCTGCAATCGCAACGCTGATTTTGTCCTGTACTTCAAAGTTCTGGTCTTTGCGCAGGTTTTGAATGCGGTTCACCAAATCGCGGGCGATGCCTTCCTTGCGCAGCTCAGGCGTTACGCTGATGTCTAATGCAACCGTGATGCCTCTTTCAGTAGCTGACACCCAACCCGGAATATCAAATGTTTCTATAATGACATCACTGAGTCGTAAGATAATATCTGTTTCAGGCACTGCAAATTCTCCATTAAACATGAAAGTACGAATATCATTCGTATCCATTTTTGCAAGATGCTCCTGAATAACTTTTATCTGTTTGCCTAAACCTTTTTTTGCAAGCTCAGGAAAATTAGGCTTTGCTTTCATTGTAACCTGACCAAGCGCGTTTACAAAGCCAAGTTCTTTAATATTCGTTTCCGAAAGAATTAAGTCCTTGATTTTTTTGATATTATCCTGGAAGAAGCGTTCATCTGACGCAATTAAAATCTCCTTTAAGGGCAGACGTACTCGCAATTTTTTGTTCTTACGGATAGAGTGCGCCAAAGAACAAACAGTCTGAGCAAAAGCAATAATATCCTCTAAGTCCTCATCTCTCTGATAAGACTGATATTCAGGATAGTTTGCCAAATGCACCGACTCGGCAGTTTCTTTGCCCGAAATGCTGTTCAAATCGCGGAACAGCAGGTCGGTGTAGAACGGTGCAATCGGCGAAGCCAGCTTGGCAACCGTTACCAGACAGGTATAAAGCGTCTGATAAGCCGCCAGTTTGTCGGTATTGTACTCGCCTTTCCAGAAACGTTTGCGGTTCAGGCGCACGTACCAGTTGCTCAGGTCGTCATTGACGAAGTTGAGAATCGCACGTGCGGCGCGGGTGGGGTCGTAGTCGGCATATGCCTCATCGGTTTCTTTGATGATAGCATTCAGTCGCGATAGAATCCAGCGGTCGCTTTCGGTGCGCTCAGCCAGCGGCACATCGGCTTCCTGATAGCGGAATCCGTCCAGATTGGCGTACAGCGCAAAGAAGTTGTAAGTATTTTGCAGCGTTCCGAAGAATTTGCGCTGCATTTCCGCCAAGCCGTCAAGGCTGAATTTGAGGTTTTCCCAAGGCGCAGCGTTGGCAATCATATACCACCGAACCGCGTCGGGTCCGTATTTGGCTACGGTTTCAAAAGGGTCAATCACGTTGCCCAGTCGCTTGCTCATTTTGTTGCCGTTGGCATCCAGCACAAGCCCTGTGGAAACCACATTTTTAAAGGCTACGCTGTCAAAAACCAATCCCGCGATAGAGTGCAGGGTAAAAAACCAGCCGCGCGTTTGGTCAACGCCTTCGGAAATGAAATCCGCCGGATAAGTTTTCCGTTGGTCAATCAAATCGGCATTTTCAAAAGGATAATGCCACTGCGCATAAGGCATTGCGCCGCTGTCAAACCAAACGTCAATCAGGTCGGGTTCGCGCTTCATAGGTTTGCCAGAGGCTGAAACCAGCGTTACCTCATCCACATACGGGCGGTGCAAATCGGCTAATGAGGTCGGCTGTTGCAAACCCAATTGCGCATTGGCTTTGGCAATTTCGGCAGCCAGTTCTTCAGTAGAACCGATGCAGATTTCCTCAGCGCCGTCTTCGGTACGCCAGATAGGCAGCGGCGTTCCCCAGTAGCGGCTACGGCTCAGATTCCAGTCCACCAAGTTTTCTAACCAGTTGCCAAAGCGACCCGTTCCGGTGCTTTCAGGCTTCCAGTTGATGGTTTTGTTGAGCGCCACCAAGCGGTCTTTTAGCGCCGTGGTACGGATAAACCAGCTTTCCATCGGGTAGTATAACACGGGCTTATCGGTACGCCAGCAGTGCGGGTAGGTATGCTCGTATTTTTCTACTTTGAACGCCTTGTTTTGCTCTTTGAGGATGATGGAAATGATGACATCTGTTGATTTGTAGTCAGGGTGCGACTCGTCTTCGTCGGTGTAGTTTTTCACGTAGAAATCTTCCGCGCCAAGCGTTTTATGGGTTTTGATGCCATAATGCTTTGTCAGTTCGGCTAAGTGTGTGCCAATCGCATGAACGAACTTGCCTTTTTTGTCCACTGTTGGCTGAAAATGCCCGTGTTCGTCGGCTACTAATAGCGGCGGAACATCATATTGCTTGCTCAAACGGGCATCGTCCGCGCCAAAAGTTGGCGAAATATGGACAATGCCGGAGCCGTCTTGGGTGGTTACAAAATCGCCTGCATATACTTTGAAAGCATTTTGCTGATTTTCATGGGGTTGTACAAAGGGCAGCAGTTGCTCGTATTCCATACCCACCAGAAACTCGCCTTTGAACTCTTCCACAATCACATACGGGATTTTGCCGCTGTGCTTGCCTTCCACAAAATCGTTGCGGTTGATGTAGTTGCCGCCCAGTACATAGTTTAAGCGCTCTTTGGCGAAAATAACGCTCACAGGCTGTTTGGTGTACTGATTGTGGGTTTTGACTTTCAGATAGGTGATGTCCTTGCCGACTGCCAGCGCGGTATTGGAAGGCAGCGTCCAGGGGGTGGTCGTCCATGCCAGCAGGTAGTCGTTATCCGACCCTTTCACCTTGAACTGCGCGATGACGGAGGTGTCTTTTACAGTTCTGTAGCAGCCGGGTTGGTTGAGTTCGTGAGAACTCAAACCTGTGCCTGCCGCAGGCGAATAGGGCTGAATGGTATAGCCTTTGTATAGCAAACCTTTGTTATACAGTTGTTTGAGCAGCCACCAACAAGACTCGATGTAGTTGTTGTCAAAGGTGATGTAAGGGTTTTCCAAATCCACCCAAAAGCCGATGCGCTCGGTCAGGTCGTCCCATTGAGCTTTGTATTTCATCACTGCCTCGCGGCACTTTTGGTTATAGTCCGCGATGCTGATTTTTTTGCCGATGTCTTCTTTGGTAATGCCCAGTTCCTTTTCTACCTGCAATTCAACGGGCAAACCGTGCGTATCCCATCCGCCTTTGCGCTCTACGCGGTAGCCTTTCAGGGTTTTGTAGCGGCAGAAAATATCTTTGATGGTACGCGCCATCACGTGGTGAATGCCGGGCGTTCCATTGGCAGAAGGGGGACCTTCGTAGAATACAAAAGGTCGGTCGGCGGGACGCGATTCAACAGATTTTTGAAAAATGGCATTTTCCTTCCAGTAGGTCAGGATTTGCTCGCCGGCTTGCCTGCCAAGCTCGGTTACAGACTGTTTATATTCGTTGTATTTCATAGAAACCTTGTTCCAAACGCCTGCAAAAAAGTGCAAAGGCAAAGTTAGGTTTTTTCGTGTGAAGTTGGATTTTTAAGTGTACCATTCCGCCTTTGTGATGAGATACACAAAGTTCCCCTTAGGTTTGTTTGTTCACCGATTTTTACCGCACCCGGTCAGCTGATGGAAAGGAATAGTCTAATGCATGTATCACGTAGATTTTGAGGCTGTCTAAAAAGGATGGATGTAGCATAGATTTCAGTCTGTAGCTATTTGATTATCAAGTTATTAATAAATCACAGACTAAAGTCCGTGTTACTTTTTGGACAGCCTCGTGGTATGCATGCTCTTGTTACGCACCTACTAGCGAACCATAAGCTGCAGCATCAATCAGGTGTTCTTTGCCGCCGCCTGTCGGGCGGATTTTAACAATCCAGCCGCTGCCGTAGGGATCGCTGTTTACTTGCTCGGGGTTACTGTTGAGGCTGTCGTTCACTTCCAGCACTTCGCCATCTACGGGCATAAATAGGTCTGAGGTTGTTTTTACGGCTTCTACAGTGCCGAATACCTCGCCTGCTTTTACTTCTGAGCCAACAGTATTCACATCAACATAAACAATATCGCCCAATTCGCCCTGAGCAAAATCAGTAATGCCTACAATGGCGATGTCGCCTTCGTAGCGAATCCATTCGTGGTCTTTGGTGTAGAGGAGGTCTTGTGGGATGTTCATGATCGTGAGGCTAAATTCAATTTTTTCTGATGGGGACAAAAATAGAGATTTATAGCACATCCGCGCGATAATACTCCTATCAATAGCCAACGATTTTGCATAAAATGCAGCTAACGCACTACTTTACCTACCAAATCCTAATTTTGTTTCCTGAAATTCAGATGACACAAATGACGCTCACACAATTAGAAGATTTAAAGGCACGCATTTCTGCCTTGAGGAGGTATCTTTGACTATGACGGCAAGCGCAAAGAAATAGCCGAACTGGAAACAAAAACCACTGCCGCTGACTTTTGGGATGACCCGCAGGCTGCACAGCGAACAATGAAAGAAATACAACTGCGCAAGAATTGGACAAACGACTTTGAGCAGGCGCAGAAAGCCGTCGAAGATCTGGAAGTCCTCTATGAATTTTATACTGTAGGGGAAATCGGCGAAAAAGAAATACTGGTAGAAAAAAGCAAGACCGAAGAAATAGTAGCAGCGCTGGAGCTGAAGAAAATGCTGGACAAAGAAGAAGACCAGCTAAGTGCCATTATTGAAATTAACCCTGGTGCAGGTGGCACTGAAAGTCAGGATTGGGCAGAAATGCTAATGCGCATGTATATCATGTGGGGAGAAAAACACAACTACAAAGTTTCCGAACTCAACTATCAGCCGGGCGAAGGCGGGGGTATCAAGTCCGCTACGCTGGAAATAGACGGGCCTTTTGCTTACGGCTACTTGCAGGCAGAAATAGGAGTACACCGATTGGTACGTATCTCTCCGTTTGATGCCAATGCTCGCCGCCATACTTCCTTTGCTTCGGTGTATGCCTATCCGATTGTAGATGACTCGATCAATATTGAAATTAACCCGGCCGATATTACATGGGAAACTTTCCGTGCAGGAGGCAAAGGCGGTCAGAACGTAAACAAAGTAGAAACAGCGGTGCGTCTCCGCCATGCGCCTTCGGGACTGGTTATTGAGTGTCAGCAGGAGCGCTCACAAGTCCAGAACAAGGACAAAGCACTAAAGATGCTCAAATCGCGCCTGTATCAGTTGGAAATTGAGAAGCGCAACGAAGCCCGCGCCCAAATAGAAAACACCAAAAAACGAATTGATTTTGGCTCGCAAATCCGCAATTATGTATTTCACCCCTATAAATTAGTAAAAGACCTGCGCACCGGCGCAGAAACCTCAGACGTTCAAGGCGTGATGAATGGCGAAATTGATGATTTCATCAAGGCATTTTTAATGCAAAACTAACATCAAAAAGATATACTTTGGTATGTGCTTGTTTACACGTTTGCCAGCGCTAATATGCCAATATCGGCGCAGCCGCCAAGAAACGGCTCGATACAGGCTTCTATGGTCGCACCTGTGGTAATCACGTCGTCGACAAACAAAATCCGCAGGTGATTGATCCGGGCATTGGGCAGTAGCTGAAAGGCTTTATTGGTATTTTCGACGCGCTGTTCCTGATTCATCCGTACTTGCGAGGTAGTTGATTTGCAGCGAAACACCAGATCTTCGCGCATAGGAATACCTGTAACCTGACTAATGCCTTTTGCAAAGCAGGCCGACTGATTGTAGCCGCGCTCCTTTTGTCGCTGTTTATGTAAGGGAACAGGCACCAAACAATCAAAACGACTGCTCAGATCGCTTTGGGCTAGATAAGAACCATACCACCTGCCCAGATAAACGCCTAACTCGCGGTTGCCGTCGTATTTGACCTGATGGGCCAGCGACTGCACAATGCCGCCATCGGAAAAATATGCGAAAGCGGCAGCATAGCTAATCGGCAACCTGCCCTTGAACTTGTCGAACAGCGGGTTATCGTCAGGAGAGTTATGGAAATAAGTCAGCGGAAAACCCAGCCGACAGACCGTGCAAACCATGCACTCCTCGGCAAGCAGTGCCGAACGGCAGCCTGCACACAAGCTCGGAAAGGCCAATTGCACAAAATCGCCCCACAACTTTGAAAGTAACATCTTCCTTTGGTTTACTTTTAGGGTAAATTTACAAAGCACATGGGAAAAATTGAAGAATTCAACGAATATCGAAGCCGGATGAATGAGCGCATTCTCGACTCTGATAATCTGGTGATTAAGCGCTTTTTCAATCTGGATACGAACGCTTATGCTCCCGGACGATTGGACGTGCGCACCAAAGAAATGATCGGGCTGGCAAGCTCGATGGTGCTGCGCTGCGACGACTGCATCAAATACCACATCGGCAAGTGTGTAGAGGCCGGGATTAGCCCTGAAGAAATAGAAGAAGTATTTTCCATTGCCCTACTGATAGGCGGCAGCATTGTAATCCCGCATTTGCGCCGTGCAGTAGAATACTTAGACGAGTTTAAACTAAATGCCCGGTAATGTGTGAAGATATTTCCATTCAAAAAGCGTGGGAAGAGCTTTTGGAACGGCTAAAAGTGCATTTTGGCAAAAAGCCCGACCTCAACGGCGTACTCTTTCTAATTGGCGTTCAGGAATTAGGACAGGGTGTGCGCAACTTCAGCAAAGAAGAAAAGCAGGATCTGATGCACATTGCTGTATGCAAGGTACTTAGCTATGCCGGTTTTTACGAGTTGGAAGGAGTTGATAACGAGGGCTGGCCACACTGGCAACCTACTGCCAAACTACCCTTCCTCAGCCTTCGTTTGCAAGAAGAACTGCTCAAGCAATATATCATCGAGTATTTCCGCAAGGAAATATTCCCTGAAGCATGACACATGAAAATCATTACTTACAACGTCAATGGCATTCGGGCAGCTATGAAGAAAAACCTTGTCGGGTGGCTGGAAGAGGAACAACCCGATATTTTATGCCTGCAAGAGGTCAAAGCTGCACCTACACAAATAGATTTGACACCTTTCACCGCAATGGGCTACCAATACTACTGGCACGAAGCCGAAAAAAGAGGCTACAGCGGCGTTGCAATCTTTTCTAAAGTTGAACCGTTGGCAGTTACCTACGGCATGGGCAAACCCAAGTATGACACAGAGGGGCGCGTGATCAAGTTTGACCTGTCCGAGTTTTCTGTTATTAATGTGTACATGCCTTCCGGCACTACGGGCGACGTACGTCAGCAATTCAAATACGAATGGTTAGACGATTTCAAGTCTTATTTGCAGGATTTGCAGCAGCAGGGGCGCGGTTTGCTTATCGGCGGCGATTTTAACATTGCACACCGCCCAATAGACATCCACAATCCGGTATCAAATAAAAACAGTTCGGGCTTTCTGCCTGCCGAGCGCGAGTGGATGGATCGGCTGTTCGAGGAAGGTTTCTGGGACGTATTCCGTACTTTTCACCCAGAGCCGCATCGCTATACGTGGTGGAGCAGCCGTGCTAATTCCCGCGCTAAAAACTTAGGCTGGCGGATTGACTATTGGGTAGCCAACGATCTGATGCGCGACAGCGTGCTTGCCTGTGACATTTTACAAGCTATTGTCCACTCAGATCATTGCCCTGTAGTAGTGGAAATTCGGCAGTAGAACGTGCTAATATTGGCACGATAATTTTTTATGCTTAATATAGCAAGCGGTAACAAACCACCTGCGTTTTTGTTAATTCGTATTGTGATAACTGCTTTTATAGCGGATATTTGTACAAACTGAGTATATGCCCAAACAACTAACACTTATAATGCGACACAAGCTGTGCAATAAATTGAAGCAACTGGGAAAGACAGTCCTCTACGCAATTGCATTCATCACTTTTTATGGATGCCAGAGCAATAGCGAAAAGCAAGTCTCTACCACTCCCCCCCGCGAAGCTGCGGGTGGACGTTTCTACGGCGGAGTTTTGCGCATCAATGAAACCGAATACATCAAAACACTCTATCCACCTGCTATTGTTGATGTATATTCTTACCGGGTCGCCAACCACATCTACGAAGGACTTTTCAAATTCGATCAGACCGATATGAAGGTAATTTGTTCGCTGGCCGATACCTTCGACGTAGATCCTACCCAAACCATTTATACCTTCAAACTGAGGCGTAATGTATTCTTCCACGATGATCCTGCTTTTCCGGGGGGCAAAGGGCGCGAACTGACAGCTGAAGACGTAAAATACTCCTTCACAAGAATTTGTACGCAAAGCACCGATAACCAGTCTTTTCACCTTTTCGATGGCATCATCAAAGGGGCAAAGGAATATTACAACGCTTCAGCGGGAGGTAAAAAACCTACTTTTGAGGTAGAAGGCATCAAAGTACTTGACAAGTACACGATCCAACTGACGCTCGAAAAACCCTACTCCCTTTTGCTCTCCAACTTAGCACGCAGCGGTGGATTCATCTTTCCGCGCGAAGCTTACGAAAAGTACGGTAATGAAATGAAGTTTAAAGCCGTTGGTACAGGGCCTTTCATACTCACAAATATTGACGACAACAACTCAATTACACTCAAGCGGAATCCTAACTACCATCGCAAAGATCGTTTTGGTAATCAACTGCCCCTGCTGGATGGTGTATTTATTCAATTCATCCGCGAGAAGCGCACCGAGTTTTTCGAGTTTAAAAAAGGCAAGTTAGATATGATGTATCGTCTGCCTACAGACTACATCATCGAGATATTGGAAGAAGCCGAATCTGATCCTGACGGCGGCATTAGCAAATACACCTTACAGCGCGAACCCGAAACGCAGACACAGTTTTATGCCATGCTCAACATACATCCTGTTTTCAAAGATCTGAACGTGCGCAAGGCATTTTCTTTTGCGATCGATCGCAAGGAAATTCTCGATCGGGTACTAAACGGCGAAGGCTACGAAGCAGGTTTGCACGGACTGACTCCTCCTTCTTTCCGCTGGTACGACATTCACAAGATACGCGGTTATGACTTTAACAGAGATTCTGCCTTGTACTACATAGCAAAAGCAGGTTATCCGATGGGTAAAAACTTCCCTAAGATCACCCTCGATCTCAACCCGGAAGGCGAGCGCCACACACTGGTAGCTACAGAGGTTCAGCGCCAACTTAAAGAAGTACTCAACATCTCAATCGAACTGAACGTAGTTACTCACTCCGACATTACGGATAAATGTCTTTCAGGCAACTACTCAATGATCCGCCTGTCGTGGGTAGCCGATTTTCCAAGCCCTGAAAACTTCTTATGGATGTTCTACAGCAAGCAATCTACATTCAAGCCGGGCGAGAATACCTACCCCAACATTTCGCGCTACTACAACCCAAGGTTCAACGAGAATTACGAAAAAGCACTAAGGGCTTCTAGCATAGAAGAACAAACCGAGTACTTCCAAAAAGCTGAATCTATTATGATGGAAGACGCTCCTATCATCGTTTTATGGTACGACGAATGCTATCGTCTTTTGCAGCAGCATGTAGAAAATCTGCCCAATAACCCTATGCAATACCGCGATTTCAGCGAAGTCTATCTCAGACCCCAAAAAACTAACTAACAAGATTTGCAGCCCCATTGTAAAAGAACTTTTGTATGGTAGCTAAAACTTTTGGCAGCGCTGTTTTTGGCGTTGATGCATCTATTATCACTGTCGAAGTAACGATCATGCAAGGCACAGGTTTTGTCATAGTAGGTTTGCCCGACAGTGCTGTTAAAGAGAGCGCTCAACGTGTAGAATCAGCTTTGAAGTTTTTTGGTTACAAAATGCCTCGACAGCGTGTCGTAATCAATATGGCCCCTGCAGACCTGCGAAAGGAGGGTTCTGCTTATGATCTAACCCTTGCTATTGGTATTATGCGGGCTTCTGATCAGTTGCTTGCTGACGATCTGGACAGCTACCTGATTATGGGTGAGCTATCGCTCGATGGTATCGTTCGCCCGATCAAGGGAGTGCTGCCAATCGCTATCGAGGCGCGCAAAAGAGGCTACAAAACACTCATTATTCCCAAAGAAAATGCTCACGAAGCCGCTATTGTCAATAATATTGATGTCATAGGTGTAGGAACACTGCTTGAAGCAATCGAGCATATCAACGGCGAACAGCGGATAGAACCCCTGCGCAAAGACACGCGCGAAATATTCTTTCACGAGCAAGACCACTATACGGCAGACTTCTCGCATGTTCAGGGACAGGAAAATATCAAGCGTGCATTGGAAATAGCAGCAGCCGGCGGACACAATGTAATTATGATCGGGCCGCCCGGGGCAGGTAAAACAATGCTTGCCAAACGGCTGCCGTCTATCCTGCCGATGATGAGCCTGCAAGAGTCTCTGGAGACTACCAAAATACACTCCGTAGCAGGTAAGTTAGGCGCACGAGCCGGACTGATTGCGCAGCGCCCTTTTCGCGCCCCTCACCATACGATCAGCGACGTAGCACTGGTAGGCGGTGGCGGTATTCCACAGCCCGGAGAGATTTCGCTGGCACATAACGGCGTCTTATTTTTAGACGAACTGCCCGAATTTAAGCGGACGGTACTCGAAGTCATGCGCCAGCCGCTGGAAGAACGCCGCGTAACCATTTCCCGCGCAAAAGTTACGGTAGATTTTCCGGCGAACTTTATGCTTGTAGCCAGCATGAACCCTTGTCCTTGCGGCTACTATAATCATCCCGATAAAGACTGTGTATGCGGTCCGGGTGTCGTACAGCGCTACCTGAACAAAGTAAGCGGGCCGCTCTTAGACCGCATAGATCTCCACGTAGAGGTAACACCTGTATCCTTCGATCAGATGACCAGCATGCGCCCTGCCGAAAGCAGCAAGGAAATCCGCGCGCGTGTAGTACAGGCACGAGAGATCCAGAGTAAGCGGTTCAAAAATCATGCAGGCATTTATTCCAACGCTATGATGCCTTCTCAGATGGTCAAAGAAATTTGTGTGATCAGTAACTCGGGTAAGACCCTGCTGAAAACCGCCATGGAGCGGCTGGGACTTTCCGCACGCGCCTATGATCGCATCCTGAAAGTTTCGCGAACCATTGCTGATCTGGCAGGCAGCAACGAAATTAAGATCGAACACTTGGCAGAAGCTATTCAGTACCGCAGCTTAGACCGCGAAAATTGGGCAGGTTAATTCTCATTTGCGCTTCAGCCGCGACATGTAAAAACCATCGAAGCCAAATTCAGAAGGCATAATAGTACGTTCTGCCTCGAGTGTAAAATCTCTGCCTTCGGGTTCGTTTAAAAACCACTCTATCTGTCTGGTATTTTCTGATGGTAAAATACTGCACGTAGCATAGACCAAGATGCCGCCCGGCTTGGTCATTTGGCTATAGCGGCGCAAAATATCGCGCTGGATGTCCCGTACGCGCGCAATAAAATCTTCGGAAAGTTTCCACTTGCTGTCGGGGTTGCGGCGGATTACCCCTGTTCCGGAGCAAGGCGCATCGAGCAGCACTACGTCGGCACTCTCGCGGAGGCGCTTGATCGTCTTGTTATTTTCAATCAGACGAGTTTCGACAATGCTGATGCCTGCGCGATTAGCACGGCGGCGCAGTTCATCTAATTTAAAACCTTCTACGTCCATGCTGATGATATTGCCCTTGTTTTTCATCAGTGCTGCCAGATGCAGTGTTTTTCCGCCTGCACCTGCGCAGGCATCTATTACGCGCATACCGGGCGCAACTTGTGCAAACGGCGCAACTAATTGCGACGAACCGTCCTGAATCTCGAAAAGACCTTGTTTGTACAGCGGATTACCGAAAATATTGAGGCGTTTTTTCAAAATGACAGCATCCGGCAAATCTTCGACCGTGTAGGTTTCTACTTTGTGTTCTGAAAGGAGTCGCATGAGCGCATCGCGATCAGTTTTAAGGGTATTGGCACGTAGTACAACCTGCGTTTGCGTATTGAGCGCGGCGGCTTCGGTTGCCCAACGTTCGCTACCAAGTTCATTGCTTGCCAGTGTATCTAACCAATCGGGGAAGGAGTGCAACAGTTTTATCGCCCGCTGCGCCTGTTCAAAGCGCACAGCGATATGTGCAGGATTGGTATGCTCAAATTTGGGCCAATTGGGCAGTTCAAAACCACGCCAAGTCCAGTAAACGCCGAAAAGTTGCCAAAGCGCCTGATGTTTCAGCGAAGGTTCTGCGTCTGCAAGATGCCAGAGCAGCCGCCAATGGCGCACCATATCGTAGGTTGTTTCGGCAATGAACCCTCTGTCGCTGGAACCCCATTTGGGATTGGAACGCAAGACACTCTCGATGACTTTATCGGCATAGCGGCCTTCGCCGAAGATGGCTTGCAGCCCTTCTACGACTGCCCCTACTAAGTTTAGGTGTAATTTCAAGGTAAGAATTAGCTTTTAGTGTAAATGTTTGTGCAAATCATTTACTAATTCTGAAATTGGTCGTACATAGTCTCTTAAGCCAATATGTTGGCTTGCATAGTTTAATCGCCTACTGCTATCGGGTAAGTAAAAAATATGTCGCTGTCCTCCTAAGAGGGACAGCTTATCATCTGATAGATCCTCATCGTAGGTTACGATATGAAAGATATATTTGATTTTGTATTTACTGAGTATTTGAGCTTCTGCGGAAGAAACCTGCTTCCACCGCTCGCGAATAGTTCTTTTACAAGAAATGCCAATTTGCATAGAAGCCGCTATTTGGTTTTGAATTGTAATCATATTGCTGATTTGTAAGAAGACGCTTCTTGTGTTGCATAATATTTTGCAATCCTTGTATTTGCCATATCAATATACTCGGGTGATATTTCAATGCCTATGTATTTTCTGCCGTGTATGAGTGCTGCAATAGCAGTAGTACCTGATCCCATAAATGGATCTAAAATAACTTCAGCAGTTGTAGAACGTATGATTTGGCTAATGAGAGCAACGGGGAATGGGGCGGGATGTACCCCTTCACTAATTCCGCATTTTTCCACTTGCCACCGCGACCATCTTTCATGCCATTACCTGTAGAATTTTTGAGATTATATGGCGGTGAAGTAATAATTAAATCCACAGAATTATCTGGTAATTTTTTCATTACATCAATGCAGTCGCCTTGTATAATAGTATTGACAGGAAAGTTTTCACTAAGAATCATAGTAACGTAACTCTGATATAAGTTCTCTTATCACCAAAATTACATAAAAATTACTGTTGTGCTATGCCCTTATTTCCAAATCTGCCAAATAGTCTAATGCCTCGATGTATTGCAGGCGATTGAAAACCAGCGCCTTAATTCTGCGCAGCGGGCGCTCAACGCCCATGTGTTCCAGTACGAAATCATGCCAGATGATATATTCGGAATGTGGTTCGATCTTGACGCGAACCTGTGCCGTTGCTACGCCTGCACTGTTGCGGTGCACAAAAATAGCCGAGCGTTTGTAGTAGTTTTGATAAGGAGCAACAGGCTCGCCCAGTAAGTGATTGGAAGGCGGCATGACCAGATCTACAGGCAGCGGCTCAAACTGATAGTTTTTCAGCAGTTTTTCGTTGGCAGTGAATTTCTCGAGCAGCGAGTGTTCGTCAATCCAAATTTGTGCAACGGCTATCTGACCTTCTCCGAGTACATTTCCTGAAAACCTGATGGTATGTTTTTTGCCTGCTATGAGTTTGCGGAAGCGTTTTTCGGCACTCGATTGTGGCTTTGTACCTAAAAGACTGTTTTCTATTCGTATATTCTCGAGTTCTTTCTCTATTGGGTTAGATTTGTCGGGAAGGCAAACCAATATCAGGTGCGCAACTCCTGGCAGCAGCATACCTAAAGTAAACCACAACCAGAATGAGCGCCCGCGTGTGTACGCAAAGTAGCCGCAAGTAAGCGGAATACTCAGCAAAAATAGCACACCTATCAAGGCTAAATCCAACAACATGCGACAATGAAAATCCGATACTGTTTCAATAAAAGCAATTTAAAGTTTTTTTGTTTGATTTTTGGCACAATAATTCTGTTGCCTTTTGCAACTTCTGCACAACGCGCAGGCAATTATGCGTTTTCAACTGTTACAAGTGCTTCGCTGCTGCCTATGAACGACGCAACGACTACGCTCGTACACGGGCCTAATACACATCTCAGTGCCAGCCCGGTAATTCCTATTGGATTTGAGTTCTGGTTCATGGGTGTTCGTTACACAGACTTTTCAGTCAATAGCAACGGTGTCATGCGTCTGGGCAATCAACCAATTGTTAATACAGGCAACGCATTCACTATTGCAGGTAATGCGCGGCTCGTACCTTTTGTTGGGACAGACTTTAACCCGCAGACACAAACACAGGTAGGCTCTTTGCGTACTTCGGCTACGGGACGAGTGCACTTCAGACGCGGCGGCACAGCCCCTAATCGCTTTTTAATTGTAGAAAGTCGCAACATGGCGGTTAATTTTACCAGCAATACGGCAGATGCTACTTTCCAGATTGTTATCTATGAAACTGCCCCGGGCAATGCCAACGGCGGGCGTATTGAGTTTCGCTACGGACAGGTGCGATCTACCGTAGAACTGAACAGCATCAACATCGGTATCGGCAGCGGCGACGGGGCTACGCAGTTCCTTGCAATCAGCCTTGCCACGCTGACTGCTCGCGAGGGCGTATCGAGCAGCAATCCAATTAGTCCGGGAGCTATTCCCCAACTCAACAGCACTGCTGACGGACAGCGCAGGCAGTTTACTTTTGATCCACCTGTTCCTAATGGGCAACTGACAGACCTAACGGTTAGCTGCTTAGGTAGCGATGCAGTACAGTTGCAATGGCGCAATCAGGCAGCTAATGCAGTAGGTACTGTGCTCTATCGCTCTACAGACGGTATCAACTACCAGTTTTTGACACAGGTAAATGCTCCCGCTGCATTGTTTACCGATCGGAATATTGAGCAGGGGCGCACCTATCACTACCGTGCCTATGCTGTTACCGAAGGCAAATTATCGGCTTTACACCCAACAGGGCAAGTAACCTTCTCACCACAGACCCCTCCACCTCTCCGCCTCCCGACCACTTTAACCGTTTGCCGCGGGCAGTCGGTAACCTTAGATGCAGGCGCGGGCTATCCTGCCTACGAATGGTCGGATGGACAAACAGGGCAGGTACGCACCCTTCGCCCCAATGAATCGCAAACACTGCGGGTAGTTGCCAGAGGCTGCGGCGAAGTACAGGCGCAGGTACAGATCAATGTAGTGCCAATACCCGTCTTCCAGATTGGCGGCGACTCTACCATCTGTGCGGGCGAGCTTGCTGCCCTGCTGGAAGCGCCGCGAGGTTTGGGAACTTATCGCTGGCAAAACGAACGCGGGCAAACTATCGGCTCATCGCCAACGCTGACCGTGCGGGAGCTGGGCAAATACTTCCTCACCGTTACAACAGCGGCAGGCTGTTCGTTTCGGGATAGCATCGTTGTTACCAACTGCTGCCAAGCAGTGATCGAAATGCCTACAGCATTCACTCCACACAGCACACCTGCCAATAACCTGTTCCGCATCAGGCACGACAACTTGCAAAGCATTGATATTCAGATTTACAACCGATGGGGTAATCTGGTCTATCGCAGCAGCGACCCCGAGCAGGGTTGGGATGGCACATTTGAAGGCAAACCTGCACAGGCGGGCGTTTATCAAGTCATCATTCAGTACACAAGCTGCCAGAACGGATTTCTATTTTCAGGCAGAATGGCAGGGGTGCTACACTTATTGGAATAAGTCTAAAACAAACTAACGCGCAGTTCGTTATTTGATCATCTAAACTAATGCTGCAACTTCGCTAATAGGACTTTTGATACATTTAACTTCTCTAAGCAGCATTTTCAAATGAAAAAGACAAAAGAAAAAGAGGGTATCTCTGATTTTCTCAGCGTAGATGAGCATGGTAATTTGATAGGAGCAGATCAAATTCTGAAGTCAGCCAGCCCCAAACAAAAGCCTTTTACAGGTAAATGGCTCGTATGTTCGTTTTTTCTTTTAATTACAAAGTCCGTCATTGGTATTAGCCTACTTGTGAACTTTTATGAAACCACGCAACTTCCTCCACACTGGGTTAGTTTCGGTTTGGTCTGCCTGACACTCATTTTACCGCTTAGCTTTTTTTTCGCGGTTTTGCGTCTGCTGTTGCGCTGATCGGGGTAAATAATTAAAGTATAGCATGCCTTTGGAGCAGGTCATATCTTACATCAGTATTCCTACAGATAACCTGCCAGCCGGTACACGATGATGCCTGTCCACTCTTTTAACAATATATTCCAACGATCAATGGCAGCAGCAGAGGGAACAAGCAGCCGCGCTATATCAAAAAAACGATCTTCGCTATAAAAATCAGCAGCAAAAGGCTGTGCATGAATGCCTTGTTTCTGAAAACACAGCAAAGCCCGGCGCATGTGAAATGCAGACGTAACTACAATGCATTTTTTCAAGCTAATACCGTTTTCCCGTAGTAATTGTGCTGTATAAAGCGCGTTTTCGTGTGTGTTGAGCGATACCTCTTCGGTCAAAATATCCTCGTCGGGGATGCCCGCCATGCGACAAAGCGTTGTTACATTATTTGCACCTTCAGCATGCACTGCTGCGAGTTTATCAATATATGCCCCGCTGATAATTATCTTTTTGACTTTTCCTTCTTTGTAGAGCCGAATGGCATAGAGCAAGCGATCGGCGCCGCGCATGAAATACACCCGATCTTTGGGCGACTTGCTGTCCTGTGTCATTCCCATCAGGACAATTGCAACCTCGTACTTATCCTGCGGAATGGCTGCAAACGGAGTCGGTGCAATTTCCCAACGCAGCAATACCTCATTAGCCACCCATGGATTACCAAAAAACCAAAATGCTACGGCAACAACTATCAGTAGTCGCTGCCGTAGCTTTGCGCTTCGGGTCAGCAGCGCCCAGAGTATTCCCACCATCAACCAGAAAAGCGGATTAATCAGAAAGGTCAGCAATTTGGACAACAGGAAAAACATGGTGCAATTTAGCTCATAGCATGTGCTGCAAGTATCATATCGGCAGCTTTTTCCCCAATCATAATACAGGCGGCATTTGTATTGCCCGATACAATGCGCGGCATAATCGAGGCATCGGCGACGCGCAGTCCCTCTATGCCGTGCACTCGCAACTGATCATCAACAACAGACATTTCATCGCTGCCCATTTTGCAAGTACCTACGGGGTGATAAACTGTTTCTAACGAAAGGCGGATGTGGTTTGCCCACTCATCGTCGCTAATATTGGGCTGAGGAAACTGCAAACGGTCGCGCAGGTCGTCTAAGGCTTGCTGCTGCAATATTTCCTGCGCCAGTTTCCCACCCTTAACGAGCAGTTCTAAGTCTGCCTCTTTGGAAAGGAAATTGGGCTGGATGATCGGGGCATCGGTAGGATTGGCAGAGCGCAAGGCCACATAACCGCGACTTTCAGGCTGCAGCAGCGTCGGCAGTATAATAAATCCATCGCGATCTTTCGGATATTTACTTAGATCGTAAATGTCCAGTCCATACTGATCGCCGAGTTGTACGGGAGCCATGTGCAGTTGCAAATCGGGCTGTACAGCTGCTGCTGAAGTTTTGACAAAGGCGTTGGCTTCCAACGGTCCTGTAGTAAGCGCCCCCCTTTTAGCGATCAAATAAGAAAAAAGCGCACCTATCATGTTGAGTGGCTTCAGGATATGGTTTTTGCCGACTGCTGTTTTAGAAAGCATACTTACCGGATAAAATAAATGATCGTGCAGATTCTTACCTACGCCCTCCAACCTGTGTTTTAGATCTATGCCATGCGATTTGAGATCGTCAGGCGAGCCGATGCCCGAAAGCATCAACAACTGCGGCGAGGAAAAAGCGCCGGCACTCAGAATAACTTCTTTATTGGCTTTGAAGGTCTGCAAATTTCCTTTAATCAGACATTCTACCCCGGTAGCCTTATCATTATTGAGTAAAATTCTGGTCGTATATGCTTTGGTAATAACGGTCAGGTTAGGACGACTTAGCGCAGTTTTAATGAATGCAGTTGCTGTGCTATGCCTTTTTCCATGCTTAATAGTAAACTGCAACATGCCCGCGCCCTCCTGTTGCACGCCGTTGAAATCCTCAGTTAACGGAATCCCTTTTTGGGCGCAGGCTTGGATAAATGCCGGCCCGAAAGGTGTAACAAATGCCGGATTACTTACATGAAGCAGACCTTGTTGTCCATGGTAGCTGTTTTGAATAGTTTCATTGTGTTCCGACTTTTTGAAATATAGCAGTACACTGTTATAATCCCAACCTTGATTACCTGTAGCAGCCCATGTATCAAAATCCTTCTGATGCCCTCTGATATAGGCCATTGCATTCGTACTGCTGCTGCCTCCGAGTGTTTTGCCGCGCGGCAAAAATATTTTGCGATTAGCCACAAAAGCCTGTGGTTCAGAATAAAATGCCCAATCTACCTCAGTGCGAAACAGATCTGTATATCCGCCGGGTATGTGAATTTTCATAGCCGTATCGGGGCCGCCGGCTTCTAATAGAAGCACAGAATTACCGGGATTTTCCGAAAGGCGATGCGCCAGCACGCTACCCGCAGATCCGGCACCGATAATGATAAAGTCATAATTGTGTGATAGACCCATAATTACGTGGTGATTTTTGGTGATTGCTACGCAATTAAGAAACTTTATGCCAATGAGCAGTATTTTTTTTTTAACGTTTCTTTGATTTTAAGTCATGCTTTTCGTAGAATTGGTGTGGATTTATTAACCTAACTAAATTTCAAAGCATGAAGCGATTTCTACTCTTTGGCGCACTTTATGCGCTGATGATTTCCGCGTATGCGCAAGATCGGGTTATTTCGGGCAAGATCACGTCTTCTGAAGACAACTCGCCCTTGCCTGGCGTAAACGTTCTGGCGAAAGGAACCAACACAGGCGTGGTTTCCGACGGTGATGGTAAGTACAAGCTAAGCGTTCCCGAAGGGGCTACGCGGCTTGTTTTTTCATTTGTAGGCTTCCTGACACAGGAAGTGGAAATCGGTGGCAGAACAACGATTGATGTTGTTTTAGAACCAGATACAAAGCAATTGAGCGAAGTGGTTGTAACCGCACAAGGTATAGTACGCGAAAAGAGAGCGTTGGGCTATGCCGTTGCAACGGTTAATCAAAATGCTATCGCCGACCGCCCGCTGGCCGATGTGGGCCGCGTGTTGCAAGGCAAGATTGCCGGCGTAAACATTACCCAAACTTCAGGCGTATCCGGTACGGGTACAAACATTACCATTCGCGGTTACTCTTCTATCACAGGTTCTGTGCAGCCTTTGTTTGTAGTAGATGGCGTGCCTTTCAATTCAGCTACTAATGCAAGAGGTAATTTTCTTGAAGGCGGTCAAGCCGCGCCCAGCCGATTCTTGGATATTGACCCTAACAATATCGAGAACGTATCCGTACTGAAAGGTCTGGCGGCTGCCGTGCTATATGGCGACCAAGGTCGAAACGGTGTTATTTTGATTACTACCAAGAACGCAAGTACGAAGAACAAACCTGCCGAAATCACATTGACACAGTCTGTATTTGGCAACACCGCCGTATTGCCTGTGTATCAAAACAAATATATCGGCGG
>NZ_JBRCHD010000026.1:0-52650 GCF_053489755.1 Rhodoflexus sp. | reverse complement strand
GCGTGGACGACCAGTTCCTGCATAAGGTTGCTCAAAGACAACCGATACGCGCTCCCACTGCATATCTGTTAAATCCATAGATAATCAAATAAAGCTCACTTCTATAACATATATACGCAAAATTGAGTTTTGAGATAGCTTATAGTGTTAAATCTAATGTATTTGTACAATAAAAGATTGTAATAAGCGTAAAACTTTAACATACAGGCTTGTAAATGTTACTGCTCCCCCCTATGATGTATTTCTTATCACAGCCAACTATAACCTACTTATCTCCAGCGTAATATTCAGCCGTGCCTGCTGTTCGGCGCGGTCGCCGAGTTTGCCATAGATAGCAGGGCGCTCCAAAAATACCGACATGGCTTTTTTCCTACTGGGATTGTACAAAAAGTCGGGATACATGCAGTATTCCTGCCTAATTTGCTGTGTATAGGCTTCATAGACTTCGGGTGGGCTGCTCAAAATAGCCAGATCAAAGTCCAAAAACCATTGCAAATCGCTATCGTCCGAAGGCTGATGCTTTTTGGTAGCCAATATATAGCTGCTTATTTTATCTAAATCTGATTGATTTATCTGCAAAGGCTGTAGTTGTTTTTTGGCAAGCGCAGCGCTTGCCTCCTCGTTGTCTTTGCGCAGGGGCTGATAAATGGCATCGTGAAACCAGATACTCAAAAAAATCAGGCTAAAATTCTGTAAATCAGCGCGATGCTGATTGGCAAGATCTAACAGTGCCGCAATATGGTGCAGGTTGTGATAGGCGCGGTGCGGCTCCTGATAGAAGCCGCACAAACGTTCAAAGATATTTGTGAGTATAGCTTCATCAGCCAGACCCCGCAATTCGGTTAGCCACTGTTGCCGGAGCGCATCAATCATGGAAATATGTACTAACACCTTTGGCAATGCACCACTGCGCTGCTATATAAGTTCCCATCACCACAACCCCCGAAAGCGGCAGTACTGTGTGAAACTTGTTGAAAGCCAGATAGCCGTCGGAAAGCATGAACAGCGCTGCACCAATAAAAACAAGTGCGCTAATGCGCTGCGTGAGCAAATAAGCCGATACAGCCATTACGACAATGACAGCAACATACACGCCAACAGGAGTTCGCATAGCACCCAGATAAGGCGTTAAGGTGATGTACATAAGGATACCGACCACAAATAAAATCAATACGACCGGTTTGATGATAATACTACTGAGCGGCAGGTGAAAATTTTGCAGGTAGGTAAATACAAAAATATAGCTGACGTGTGCCAGCAGAAAAGCACCCAGCCCAATGGTAAAATATCCTTCTATCATCAGTGCAACATCGCCAATAAAGGAGAGTACCAACGCGGCAATCATTCCGTAAACTGCTGTTTCAGATGCTTTTTTACCCTTCACACTGAAATAGAAAAAGGCTGCCAGCAGCGGCATCAGCAGGGGTTTGGAAAATTGCACCAGCATTGGCTGCTCCAGCAAGTGCCCCAGTAAATTAATTGCACCTACAGCAAAAAATGAAGTTTGAAAAATATTAATTTTTTGTTTCATTGGGTTGCTTTTGGGTAAGATTTTCTTTGAGAGGAAAAATTTGAGTGATTGTTACCGCAAAACCGGGCATTCCTGTTTTGCTGTATGGTATGGCAGATAATTCCATCCTGTCTTTTCTAAAGATACCTTTGCAATATAAAGCATTTTTGCTGCACATGCAGAATGTCGTAATTTGACAGGCTTTTTCAGATGCTTATGCCCAATCGCATTACACCGCCGCATATTGAAAGATTTATCATTCGCGCTAACGAGGTTGACATGCTCAATCGCCTGACCGTTCCGGCTTTGGTCAATTTTTTACAGGAAGCTGCTCATTGGAACGCGCATAATCTTGGATTTTCTTCACAGGTCTTGCAAGAACGAGGGCTTTCTTGGGTGCTGGCGCGGATGCGGATCGAGTGCTTTGGCTGGCCGCAACTACGCGACGAAGTACAGGTACTTACTTTTCCTTCCGGAATAGACAAGTATTACTGCTACCGCGACTACCGCGTGCTGGATACCAATGGACGGCTAATAGCACAGGTAACATCCTCTTGGCCGGTGATAGATCTGGAAAAGCGACAGATGATCTCTGTACCCGACTTTATTCGCGAGTTTCCTGTTGCCCAAGAAACACCGCTGCCTCGCGCTTCAGGCAAAATCGGCAGCGTAGATCAGGCTGATTACACGGCAAATTTTCAAGCCGGCTGGCATCAGATGGATAACAACCGCCACACCAATAACATGTACTACATCCAATGGCTGATAGAAACGCTACCCGGCGATTTTCTTACACAGTATCAGCTCAAATCGCTGGACATCATGTTCAGGATGGAAAGCAACCTCGGCCATACTATCGAAGGGCGAGCAGTACGGGAGACCGAAAGCGAAAACCCGCAGTTTCGCCACAGCCTGCTACTCGCAGACACAGGCAAAGAACTGATTCAGGCACGAACGATCTGGAGTTGATCAGCCAAAAAACCGGCGCCAGTCCTCGCGGTGGTCTTGCTCGAAGGTGTGCCGAAGCAAGTGCTGCAACCGGAAAAAAGCAGCGCGATCGTAACTACCGTCAATCGAGCCATTATTCAAATAGTGTATGTGATCGCAAATCTCGGTCAGGCTTTCGAAGATATGCGAAGTTATCAGCAAAGTCTTTCCCTGCTGTGCCAGTAAGCGAATAGCCTGCTGAAAAGCCATCACTCCTTCGATGTCTACGCTGTTGAACGGCTCATCTAATACAAAAACAGGGCGATCAAGCGCCATCAGCGCCATAAAAGCCAACTTTTTGCGCATTCCGGCAGAATATTCATCTACTAGGCGATGAAGCGGCAACCTGAAAATGCGGTTCAATGCCTCAAAATCGGTACGCAAGGACTGGACGCGAAAAAGCGAAAGGTACTCATCGCCTGTAATATAGCTATACAAATAATTGTGTGTCGGTAAAAATGCAATGTCCCGCTGGGCAATCGGCTGCCCACCTAAACTTATTTCGCCTTGTTGCAGCCGCAGCAAACCACTGATCAACTGCAAAAGCGTCGTTTTGCCTGCTCCGTTCATCCCGACTAAGCCATGAATTTCGCCTGCAGCCATATCAAAGCTAACCCCTCGGAGTGCCTCTAAACTCCCGTAGCTGTAAAAGATGTTTTGCAACCGAAGCATAGCTTTTGTCAAATTAGCATTTGAAGTACTAACTTAGTCGCATTAATTGACAATGTAAAATGCAGACTTCCGATACAGTAATGATGGTGCGTCCCGCACACTTCGGATTCAACCCACAAACAGCAGAGTCTAACGCATTTCAAGATCCTGAGGCTGCCAAAAAGGCTACCGAAAGCGTGCATTTGCTCGCACTCTGTGAGTTTGATGGCTTTGTAGATATACTCAAACAAAACGGTGTTCATGTGATAGTTGTTTACGATACCCCCGAACCCGTTAAACCTGATGCTATCTTTCCCAATAACTGGATTACTTTCCACGAAGACGGCACAGTTATATTTTATCCCATGCAGGCAGAAAACCGCCGCTGGGAGCGCCGTAGAAGCATTTTAGCCCTACTCAGAGACGATTTTGAGATCCGCGAAGAAATAGATCTGTCGCACTACGAAGCCGACAACAAGTTTCTGGAAGGCACAGGCAGCATGATTTTCGACTACGACAACAAAATCTGCTATGCCTGCTTTTCGCCGCGTACCGATGCAGAAGTATTAGCCGATTTTGCAAGCAAGACCGGATTTCGCGTAGTGGCATTCCATGCCCGCGATTCGGAAGGCAAAGACATCTACCATACCAACGTAATGATGTGCGTAGGTACGCAATACGTAATCATTTGTCTGGAATCTATTCCTGCCGAGGAGCGCGAAATGGTTGTCCGAGAAATCATTGATTCGGGGAAAGAAATCATCGAAATTAGTTTCTCGCAGATGAACCAGTTTGCAGGTAATATGCTCGAGGTACACAACGATAAAGGTGAAAAATTATTAATCATGTCCGATCAGGCTTATCGCTCGCTTAACCAGCACCAGTTGGAGCAAATTCACCGATATGCCCGTCCGGTCTTTGCACCACTTTACACGATTGAGGCCAATGGTGGCGGTAGCGCCCGCTGTATGCTGGCGGCAGTACATTTACCTAAAAAACGCTAACTTGCACCTTAATATGAGATGTTTCATCAAACAACGCCGCTAATGACAAACGCTGACATGCAGGCCAAGATCAGGCAGGTTTATAACGAGGTCAATAAAGTTGTCGTAGGACAGCGCTACATGATCAATCGCCTGCTGATCGGACTTTTTACCAACGGACATATTCTGCTGGAAGGTGTTCCCGGGCTTGCCAAAACACTCACTGTCAATACCTTAGCAGAAGTGCTGCACCTCGACTTCCAACGCATTCAGTTTACGCCCGATCTGCTGCCCTCCGATCTGGTCGGCACAATGATCTATAACCAGCGCACCGGCGAGTTTGAAGTAAAAAAAGGACCCATTTTCGCTAATATGATTCTGGCAGATGAGGTTAACCGCTCGCCCGCTAAGGTGCAAGCTGCTCTACTGGAGGCTATGCAGGAAAAACAAGTTACAATCGGTGAAACAACGTATGCCTTAGATAAGCCTTTCCTAGTAATGGCTACCCAAAACCCTGTCGAACAAGAGGGAACATACCCCCTACCCGAAGCGCAGTTAGATCGCTTTATGTTGAAGATATTCGTTAATTACTTAGACAAGGAAGATGAACTCGAAGTCATGCGCAGGATGAGCAATATGTCCTTCCAGCCAAGTGTAAACACCGTTTTGAGTAAACAGGAAATTTTTCAGATTCGCGATGCCATCAACCGCGTAACGATCTCAGAATCGTTAGAGAAATATATCATTGAACTGATTTTTGCTACACGCAAGCCCAAGGATTATAATTTGGGCGATATGGCAAACTACGTCCAGTATGGGGTATCACCGCGCGCAAGCATCAACCTGAATCGGGCTGCCAAAGCCATCGCATTTTTTGAAGAACGCGATTTCGTATTGCCCGAAGATATCAAAGAAGTGGCCTTCGACGTACTCAACCACCGCATTATCCTTAACTACGAAGCGGAGGCTGAAGGAATTACAAGTCGAGAGATTATTGATACAATCCTTAAAAAAGTGCCGATTAATATTTAAGCAGCCAGATAAATTTGAACGTATAGCTTCGTTCAGGCTATGCCTTTAACTACTGACTATCAATCAGTTAGAAATCCTGAAGGATGTGCGACAAAGATAATACCATTGTGAATTGCATAATGGATAAATCGAGGATGCCCAAAAAGGACGAATGTAGCGCAGACTTCAATCCGTAGCTATTTGATTATCAAGTGATTAACAAATCACGGACTAAAGTTGTGTTACTTTTTGGACAGCCTCAAAAACTGCAAAAAAATGAACAATCGCAAAACGATTGCTCATTTTAAAATGCCATCAAAACAACTTGTTTTTAATTATTACGCATTAGGCACGTACCATTGCTTTTTCTTCAGCAGTTGCACCTTTAGCAATTGTATAGATTACCAAACCGAAGCCGATCTTATTAACAGCATCCGCAATGTTGTAAGCCAAATCTACAGGTGATGCTTTCGTAGGATCGTAACCTTCAACAAAGCCATGCAATAAGTTACCGGGAAGCATCATGTAACCAATTGGATAGATTGCCCAACCAACCAGCGTAAACCAACGAAGCACGCCGTAACCTCTTTGCACAATTGCATTGTTGCTTGCTGCTGCCAACTTCGCAGCTTCGCCTGCATAGATTTCATAGATGATCAGCGCCCAACCTGCTGTAGAAATAATACCCCATAACACGTTTTGCTCAACTGCTACTGCTTCGCCTATGTAACCTGCTACCAACATGATGATAGAGCCTATCAAGAGACGAACCAACATACCAGTTTTGGCACCGGCAGGCTTCAGAATCAGATAATACTCGATACACATCAGTGGTACAGTCAGCGTCCAGTCAATATAACGGAACTGTGTAGGTGAGGTTTGCGTCTCAACCCAGACACCCTTCATATAGAAGTAGTGTACGGCCGCAATAAAAGTAATTAACGCAGAAACGAGTAGGGAAGTTTTCCACTTTTCGGAAACCGATCCGCGTTCTACGATAAAGAAAATAGATGCGGCTATCATAGACATGTAGCCTGTAAAGAATGTGAATCCGATGTAATCTCCAGCTTGGAGAGTGCCATCGAGTAGTACTGGTGAGTTAAACATAGCAATAAACAGTTAATGGTTGTTTTTTTGTACATGATATAAAGCGCTTTTGTCTAAAAATTGTTTAAAACAACCTCGATTTTCTTTAACATTTTTTTGGATATGTACTCAATTCCCTTCCTTGCTGAACAGCCTTAATATTAATTCCCTGCTAAATCTGTTGCAGAGAAGTTCTGGATAAATGCTAAGAGGGTATTTTTACCAAAAATTAAAAAGCCATGATACGCTATTTATCTTACATTGTTGTACTTCCACTCGTACTTTTCTTCACACAATGCCAATCGCAGGATATGCAAAAAAGCCGCGAACAATTCGATCTGCAGGGGCATCGAGGTGCCCGTGGGTTGCTTCCCGAAAATACGATTCCTTCTATGCTTAAGGCGCTGGACTATGGTGTCAACACGCTGGAACTGGACGTAGTAATCAGCAAAGACAAAAAAGTGGTAGTCTCGCACGAGCCTTTTCTCAACTATAAGATCTGCAAAAATCCTGTAGGCGAAACCATTGCAACAGAAAAAGAGGGTAAGCAGTATAATCTGTATCAAATGACTTATGACAGTATTGCCCGCTGCGACTGCGGCAGCATGGGCAATCCCGACTATCCGGAACAACAAAAAATGGCCGTTTTCAAACCACTCCTCGCCGATCTGATTGATGCAACTGAACAATATGCACGCGAAAAAGGGTTATCGCCCCCGCGCTATAATATAGAAACCAAAATAGAGCCTGCAACAGATAACATCTATCATCCCGAGCCGCAGGAGTTTATGGAGCTTGTTTACCGGATCATCAAAGAGAAAGGTATATTGGAGCGCACTTGCGTGCAGTCCTTCGATGTTCGCACACTGCAAGCCCTGAGAAAGATGGATGATCAAATTACGATCGCACTATTGGTAGCACAGAATCCATTCTACGAAAATGCCATTAAGGAGCTTGGCTTCAAGCCGGACGTTTACAGTCCTTATCACCTGCTTGTAACTTCGTCTATGATCGAATACGGACAAAAAGAAGGCATCAAGATAATCCCATGGACGGTTAACGATTTTGCAACGATGCAAAAACTTGCCAGAATGGGCGTTGACGGCTTAATCACCGACTACCCCGACCGTGCGCAGGGTCTGTTTAGCAAATAGCACTTAGTCTGCCAGCATCTTTAAGGCTGCTTTTGCCTTCCGATCAATACTTTTTTTGTAAGGATGCTGGCGGTATTCTATCGCACGGGTCAGGTAATAGCGGGCTTTTTTGTTATCCTTTGTGTAGTCGCGGCAAAGTAAACCTGCCTGTAGCGCCGCTTTGGGCAAAAAATACCAGACTGCTCCCCCTGCCAGTTGCATACATGCTTCGTAGTACACAAGCGCCTGCCGGTATTGCCCAAGTTGTTGTGCATTTCGCGCTTTGCGATAGTAAAACTCGCTGCGATCATTACTGTCAAGTATTTGAAAATCAATATTTTGAAGCACTTTTTCCGAATCTTCGACATAACCTCCGTCTGCCAGCAACCTCGCTTGCACCAGTCGCTTATCGGGCAGCGGTTGCTGTGCAGCAAAATAAGCTGCATTTCTGTCTGCCTCTGTTTGTGTGCGCCCTGTAGTAGCTATCTTGCGATAAGCTGCTCTTGCCTGCTCTTGCCTATTCAGCAGCCAGAGACACCAAAAGCGCTTCAGTTGTGCGTCTTTGCGCAGGTCAGCGCCACGATGCTGCTTGTCAAATAGATCTAACCAATGCAGCGCTGCTTCATAGTTGCCGCTGTTGAGCAGTGCTGTAGCTTTTTCCCAACAAATCAGCGAAGGTGCATGTGCGGGCAAATCTGCCAGCAGTTGCAGCGCCTTTGCACTATTGCCCGACCTTCGAAAAGCCGCTGCCGCCAGCCATTTACCATGACTAAGACTATTCAAACAGCAGATGCCCGCAAATTGATTATCTAATTGGCTGCTCAACAAAGTGAGCCATAAAGCTGCCTCAGGCGCATAGACAGATGCACCTGAAGCAACTTCTTGCAAGATCGTCAATCCCCTTTCGATGCTGCCGGAAAGCCCCCAGAGCGATAGCATCCACTCGTATTGCGAAGGCACTGCACCAAACAGCACCTGCAAAACACCCAGCGACTTGCGATTGCCCTCAAAGTCGGGATAGTACCTACTGTTTTCCTCCAATAAGTGGAAAGCCTTGCGGATATTCCATGCCGCAGCTAACGGCTCTTCAAATACCACCTGTGCCAGCGCCCACTGTAAACGAATTTCAGCCTGTAAAAAAAGGAAATAAGGCGATTTGCGATTGCTTCGCATAATACTTTGCAGTCTTTGTTCGCGCAGGTGCAAGCGCTCGCTGTAGAGGATCTGATCCTGATTGCTCAGCATTTGCAGTACGTCTGCCCAATTTTCCAGATAAATCCGCACCAGATTATTGGTAGGAATACGCTCAATAGCTGCGCGGGCCGGTGCAAAGTGGAGATCTAACAAGTGTAAATATGCCTGCCGTTCATTTTCCTCGAAGCTAAAATAAGGTTGCAGCGGCGGGCAGGAAATAGCTGATAATGATGCTGATAAGCAAAAAAATAAAAGTACTACTTGAATACTTCGCATAAAAAGGTTTACCTTTAACCTCATATTGAGCAACTTACTCGCAAAAACTGTGCACCGCCCATGAAAAACAAGTCGGACGAAATAGAAAAGCGATACTACAGCATTGGCGAAGTGGCGCAGATGCTTGGAGTAGCGCCTTCTAAAATTCGCTTCTGGGAAACACAGTTTGACATCATCAGACCCCGTAAGACCCGCAATGGTATTCGCCAGTACACCAAAGTAGAGATCGAAGCTATTCAAAAGATATATCATCTGGTCACAGTAGATGGCTACACGCTGCAAGGTGCTAAAGATGCGCTGCAAAACAACAAAGTTCGACAGCGCCCTGTGCCAATTACCCAGCTCACCGACATTATTGAAGAACTACGGCAAGTGCGCGATTTCCTTGTAGCTTTGAAAGAACGTCTCGATTAAGTTCCTTTGTAATTATTTTTTCTCTGGATATGACTCAATTTAAAAGATATACAGTTACTGCTGCTTTGCCCTATGCAAACGGGCCGCTCCATATCGGACATATTGCAGGTGCGTATCTGCCGGCAGATACCTACGTGCGGTACCTCCGCCTGAAGCGCGAAGATGTGGTATTTGTTTGCGGTAGCGACGAGTATGGCGCTGCAATCACCATCCGTGCTAAAAAAGAAGGCATCACACCACGCCAAATTATTGACAAGTACCATAACATTAATAAAAGTACCTTTGAACGCTTCGGCATCAGTTTCGATATCTATCACCGTACTTCCGAACCGATACACACCCAAACTTCTCAAGATTTTTTTCTCAAACTACACGAACAGGGATTGTTTGAGGTGCAGGAAAGTGAGCAATACTACGATGAGGAGGCAAAGCAGTTCCTCGCAGACCGCTACATTGTAGGCACCTGCCCTAAGTGCGGTAATCCAAATGCTTATGGCGATCAGTGCGAAAAATGCGGTAGCAGTCTTAGTCCGTTAGAATTGATCAATCCTCGCTCCATACTAACAGGAACCACTCCTGTTTTACGTGCAACCAAACACTGGTATTTGCCTATGCACCAGTTTGAACCTTGGTTGCGCGAGTGGATAGTGAACGAAAAGCAAAATTTGTGGAAGCCCAACGTGTACGGGCAGTGCAAATCATGGATTGAGCAAGGGCTACAATCGCGCTCCATGACCCGCGATCTGGACTGGGGCGTGCCGGTTCCCCTGCCCGAAGCTGCGGGCAAAGTACTCTATGTATGGCTCGATGCGCCAATTGGCTATATATCAGCTACTAAAGACTGGGCTGCTGCCAACGGCAAAAACTGGGAAGACTACTGGAAAAGTCCCGACACCAAGTTGGTACATTTCATCGGCAAGGATAACATTGTATTCCACTGCATCATTTTCCCGATCCTCCTGAAAGCACATAGAGAGTTTATCTTGCCAACGGATGTACCCGCCAATGAATTTCTCAATCTGGAAGGCGATAAAATCAGCACTTCGCGCAACTGGGCCGTGTGGTTAGACGAGTACATGGATAATTTCCCCAACAGAATAGACGAATTGCGCTATGTACTTACTTCTATCAGTCCCGAAAGCGGTGACAGCGAGTTCACATGGCGCGATTATCAGGCACGTGTAAACAACGAACTGGTCGCAATTCTGGGCAACTTCGTCAATCGCGTGTGGGTACTGATGCATAAATATTTTCAAGGCCAGCTACAAGGCAGCGGTATCATTGACTTTACCGATGAAGCGTTGCGACAAGTCACCGCAACAACTTACAACAACCTGCAACAAAACATAGAAGCCTATAAATTTAAGAATGGGCTTAATGCAGTAATGGACTTGGCCCGTGCAGGCAACAAATACCTCACCGACAGCGAACCATGGAAAAAATTTGGCACTGAACCCCACAAAACGGCAGAAATACTAAATAATTGCGTCGTGCTTACGGCACATTTGGCGGTTTATATGCAGCCCTATTTGCCCACAACTGCTGCCAAGCTATTCCAAATGTTGCAATTGCCTAAAACAACTTATCATTGGGATGAACCGCTTACGTTTGTGGCAGGTCATCAGTTGGCACAACCGCAGTTGCTCTTCAGAAAAATAGAGGATGCAGAAATTGAGCAACAGATCCAAAAATTAGAAAAAACTAAACTCATACAAGCGCCCGCCGAGCCGCTCAAAGAACAAATCACCTACGATGATTTTGCTAAGTTGGACATTCGCGTAGCTACGGTACTTGCTTGCGAAAAAGTGCCAAAAGCCAAAAAACTCCTGCAACTGACTTTGGATACAGGCATAGACCATCGCACGGTAGTCAGTGGCATTGCCGAATATTTCGAGCCTGAGTCGCTGGTAGGTAAGCAAGTGCTGCTGTTGGCCAACCTTGCCCCTCGCCAAATGCGAGGCATCGTTAGCGAAGGTATGATCCTCAGCGCACAGGATAGAGACGGCAGACTGGTACTCGTAGGCCCTAACGACACCGTTATCAGCGGATCGCAAGTAAGCTAACTATCTGATAACCAGATCATCAGAAAAAATTTTAAAACTTTTTAAGAAATATGGGTTACCTTTCGCGCGCTTCTTGTATTAAGCGTCAGAATTGAAACTTTTCAGAACCCAAAAACGAATTTGTTACTATGAAAACTCTAAAATTATTGATCTTGGTATCTGTATTTGGCTTCTTTACCGCTTGCGGTGGCGCTAAAACTGAAGAAACTCAAACTGAAACTCCTGCTGTAGAGGCGCCTGCTACAGAAGAAGCTCCTGCTGTAGAAGAAGCTCCTGCTGCCGGTGACTCTACTCAAACTGAAGCTCCTGCTGAGACTCCTGCTCAGTAATCTACATCAGTAGCACACAAACCTATTAAAACTTTTGCCTGTTTGCTTTTTTAGCAAGCAGGCTTTTTTATTTGCAAAATACTTCCTATCTTTGCAGCGTCAAAATCGTTCCTTTATTTGATAATGTTTCGCGCTTTGCTTGTGTGCAATGGTTTATCCATTTTTTCACCCAACATCCCTTTATCCGAATATTCGTGTGTCGGCAAAGCCTATGATATTATCTCTGAGGCGGGGTTTTGTTTGAATTAATTTTTGGAATTATTAACCATTCATGGAACAAGTAACATTCGATTCACTTCCGCTGTCAAGCGGAACATTGCAAGCTATTGCCGACATGGGCTTCACGCTTGCCACTCCTATCCAATCCCAAGCTATTCCTTTCGCGCTCGAAGGACAAGATGTCTTAGGACAGGCACAAACCGGCACCGGCAAAACAGCAGCTTTTGGTATTCCCATCGTAGAAAGTATTGACGCTGACAGCCGCGATACGCAGGCTTTGGTGCTTTGCCCTACCCGCGAACTGGCTGCGCAAATTGCAGAAGAAATCAAAAAAATCGCCAAATACGAACCTAATCTGAATGTAGTCGCTATTTATGGCGGCGACAGCTACGACCGTCAGTTGCGCGAACTGAAGCGCGGCGCACAAATCGTTATCGGCACTCCCGGTCGTGTGATGGATCACCTAGAAAGAGGTACGCTCAAAACTCACGCCATCCGCATTGCCGTACTGGACGAGGCTGATGAGATGCTCAACATGGGTTTTTTAGACGATATGGAAAAAATTCTTGGCAATCTTCCCGAAGATCGTCAAACTATGTTGTTTTCTGCAACCATGCCCAAGCCAATTCTGGAACTGACTAAGAAGTTCCTCAACGACCCTGAGCATGTGAAAATTGAGCGTACAACTCTAACAGCCGCTTCTATTGCGCAATATTACTTTACGGTTAGAAGCAATCAAAAAGTAGAGTTGATGGCGCGGCTGGTTGAAAAATACGATATTAAGCTAGCTATTACTTTCTGCAATACTAAACGCATGGTGGACGAACTGGTCGCAGAACTGCACGTTAGAGGCGTTCAGGCTGAAGGTTTGCACGGCGATATGAGCCAAAGCCAGCGCACAAGTGTTATGTCTCGCTTCCGCAATGGTATTACACAGATGCTGGTAGCTACTGACGTGGCTGCACGCGGCATAGATGTAAACGATGTAGATGCTGTATTCAACTACGACATTCCAAACGATATTGAGCAATATGTACACCGCATCGGTCGTACAGGTCGCGCCGGCAAAACAGGTATGTCTTTTAGCTTCATCACCAATCGCGAGATGGGCAAGTTGCGTGAAATTGAGCGTTTTACCAAATCCCGTATAGAAAAAGGCGAAATTCCAAAGCCGCAGGAACTCTTGCAATTGCGCCGCGAGCGCTTTGCAGGCAAGGTAAAAGCAACTGTAGCTGAAGGAAACTTACAGGATTTCACAACACTGATTGGTCAACTGATGGCAGAAGGCTACACAGCCGAAGATCTGGCAGCAGCACTTGCCAAAATGGCAGCAGGTGAAATCAACCGCCCATTCGGCGAACTGGAAATCCTCAACGATCGCTCTTCTACACAGCCACAGCCGCGTTTTGGCAGCAGAGGCGAAGGCTTCTCTGATAACAACCGCAGAGGCGAACGCAGCGGCAGATCAGATCGCAACGGCGAACGCAGTAGTTTCAACCGCCGCGAAGAAAACAGCCGCAGTGGCTACCAGCGTTCTACAAACGAAAAAATGATCCGCCTGTTTGTAGGTTTAGGACGCAATGAAAAAATCAGCAAAGGCGATATCCTTGGTGCTATTGCGAACGAAACCGGTATCAATGGAAAAAATATTGGCAGTATCGAAGTGTTTGATAAGTTCTCTTTTGTAGAAATTCGCGAACAAGATGTACAAATGGTCATGCGCATCATGGGCAAACGCAAAATTAAGGGCAAAAGCCCGCAAATAGAGATAGCAGACTAAGTGCTGCAAGCCTCTGGGCAAATAAAAGAGGGTGTCTGAAAAGTAACACAAACTTTGGTCTGTGATTTATTAATCACTTGATAATCAAATATTTACACACTAAAGTCTGTGCTACATTCAGCCTTTTTAGACAGTCTCTTTTATGCCATTTGCGGCAAAAAATATATGCTAACCACAAGATCGGCAGTCAATGTAGCGTTTGCACCGACATGAATTCAGCCTCTCAGTAAACCTACGGCGCAAGCCTGTAAATTTTCCATGTGTTATCTTCCATAAGTTCATAGACAATGCGGTCGTGCAGACGACTACGGCGCCCTTGCCAAAACTCAAAATAGTCGGGGATCAGCCGATAACCGCCCCAGTTTTCCGGACGGGGAGGATCTTGCTGTGCATATTGCACTTCTAATGCGCGCATCCTGTTTTCCAACTCCTCTCGGTGCGGCAACGGTTTGCTCTGGTCGGAAACTATTGCACCAATACGGCTCAGCAGCGGGCGGCTATTGAAGTATTCATCTGATAATGAGGCTTCTACTTTGTCCACTTTGCCTTCTATGCGCACCTGACGCTCCAACTCGACCCAGTGGAAAGTAAGCGCAGCAAACGGATTTTGCTGCAAATGCTGCCCTTTGCGGCTGCCGTAGTTGGTAAAAAATACAAAACCTGTATCTATGTGTTTGAGCAAAACGATCCGCCCTGTAGGTCTGCCATCGCTGCCAACGGTTGCCAAATTCATTGCTGTAGGTTCTGTCAGTCCGCTGTTCAGTGCTTCCTCAAACCATTTATTGAACTGATCAAAAGGCGAATTTGCCACGTCGCCCTCGCTGAGGGTGTGGCGGGTATACTCTTTGCGAATATCAGAGATTTGCATAAGATTCGTATTTTGAGCGAAATTACTACAGCCAATCCACATGTGCGATGACTGAGATTATTATTATCAACGGCCCAAACCTGAATCTTTTGGGCAAACGCGAACCAGAGATCTATGGCAGCAATACTTTTGAAGATTTTTTTAATCGTTTGCAAAAAGAGTTTTGCAATAGTGTTCGATTGAATTATTTTCAATCGAATCACGAAGGGGCTATCATTGACAAACTGCATGAAGTTGGTTTCAGCGGCACAGGTATTGTCCTGAATGCAGGCGGGCTTACGCACACTTCGGTAGTACTTGGCGATGCGGTAGCGGCTATTTCTTCACCTGTTGTAGAGGTGCATATTTCCAATATTCACGCCCGCGAACCTTTCCGACACCACAGCTACATCAGCAAATATGCTAAAGGAGTGATTGTTGGTTGTGGACTGAACGGCTATCGGCTGGCAATTATGCAGTTGCTGGCATGATAAAAACTGTCAGATTCTTAGTATCTTTGAACAAAGAGGCTTACACTGCTGATGCCTGAAAAATCCTAAACAATGGAAAATATTGCACAGGCAATCAATCCCAGACTAATCCGCGAAACTTTCGGCAATCGCATATACTACCGAAAAGGCGCTTTCCTGGTTGCGCTGGGGCTAAAAACAGAAAGCGATATTATGGGCAGCAGCATTTTTCAGGCGCTGATCGTACAGGCACTTGTATTCTATCTGAAAACTGTTTTACCTGCAAAAAAGTATTGGCTGCCTACCAATGAGGCAGGTTTGCATCTTGCGCCCAATGAAAATTTTGCAAATGATATAGCGGTCGTTGAGAAAGCAAAGTTAAAAAATCCGATCTCCGAACACTACAACGATCAGCCACCCAAAGCAATCATAGAAGTTGATGTCAAAGTAGATACAGACAATGCGGAGACGGATTACTTGCTTGAAAAGTCTTTGCGCCTGTTAAACTTTGGGGTAGAAACTGTCTGCTGGATTTTGACACAAAGCCGCAAAATCATTGTGATGCGATCGCCAAAGCAAATGGAAATTTATCAATGGCACGAAACTGTTAACCTTTTTTCAGGCTGTAGTTTTTGCCTGCAAAAAATCTTGACAGATGAATAAATCCTGCCTATTTCCGATTAAAAACAAATCCACGCTCAGTTGCGCGGTCTTCGAAGTCTATCTCCAGACCCAGCAAGAACATCATCTGGCGCTTTTCGTAGATCACCGGAATATCCAACACATTATACTGCTGATCGCCTTCGCGAGCTTTGTCAAAACCAAGCCTGTAGCGCACCCCACCGCAGCCCGACGTTCCCTCTGCAATCACGCGGAGTGCATATCCCTGCGGAATGCCTTTATTTTGCATAATGTAGCGGATTTCGTTGGCTGCTGCATTGGTAATACTTATCGGTTGGAGTTCCATGTTTTTTTAACTCAAATTTGCAGCAAAGGTAGGCAGATTGCCTAAATTTGGCTTGCAAAAATATTGCTATGGAAATTTTGACTGAAATACTGCAAATTGTTTTACCCGCAGGGCTTGCGATTTATGCTATGTACCTGACCTTGCGCACTTTTTTAAACAGAGACTTTGAGCGGCGACTAATAGAACTAAAAGCCAAATATACAGACATCACTTTGCCGCTGCGCTTGCAGGCATACGAGCGGATGGCACTTTTTTTGGAAAGGATTTCTGCACCGCATCTGCTGACGCGCCTCAGCGATAGCGAACTGACCGCCATCCAGTTGCAAACTATTATGCTCGAGGAAATACGCAACGAATTTGCACACAACCTCTCGCAACAGATCTACATGAGCGACGAGGCATGGGAAAAAATTCGCGCTGCTATGGATAACATGGTGGCGATGGTTAATGACTCTGCCTCTGAAGTGCCGCCCGATGCGCCTGCTATTCAGCTTTCTAAAACCATTGTTAGCAATATTATCGCGCAAAACGACGATATTACGGGTAATGCGCTGAAATTTCTCAAAGCAGAAGTCCGTAATTTTCTATAAGTCAAACCATTAGCTTGTGCCTGATACGCCCGAAAATATACCCCCACAGGATGCGCCTCAAACGCCATCAAACGACGGCAAGCCGCTTGCCGAGCAGATCAATCGCTTTGTGTCTGAAGTTTTGGCTAACCGCGAAGCAATACAAAAGGCAGAAGGCATCTATAACCCTATCACGCAGGATGAGGAGTACAAGTTATTGTATGAAAAAGGACTGCACGAAGCCATCAAAGACTACGATATCAGCCACTATCCATTCTATGTTCCCCCACGCCGACGCTTGCAGAACGAAAAGCGCGAAGAGGCTGATAGCCAGTCTATTGACTGGAAAAAAATAGAACAAAAAGTTTACCTGAAAGCCTTTACAGAGCCGGAAGACGATTTGGAAGAGCAAATTCATACCATTTCGCAAAAAAGTTCCATTCCCTACGAGAAAACCCGTCAGTTGATCTTAGAGCGACTTGCCAAAGGAAAAAATGATTTCGAGCGCTTTATCTATGAGGACGTTTTCAGCAAAATAGCCGTACTGATCTTTACTATTGGCATCGGGATGTTAATTCGCTACGGCATCGCAGAAGGCGTACTCCCCGAGTGGGCGCGTATCAGCATCGGGATGCTAATTTCGGGGATTTTGTTTGCCATTGCCAAGCGGATGGAAAACAGCAACCAAACATTCAGTCTGCTGTTTGCTACCTCTGCGCTGTGCTTGATGTTTTATACCAACTATCTGGCTTTCAGAGAATACAACTTTCTAAACCAGTTTGCTGCCTTTGCGCTGATGCTTTGCATTATCTCAATTTCGCTGGGTCTTTCGCTGTACTATAATCGGCGCTACTTCGCAGTGCTAGCAATCGTTGGCGCCTATCTTACGCCCTTTGTAATTGTCGGCGAACAAATTAATTACAATTACTTTTTCAGCTACCTATTCGTTATTACCCTCAGCACCATCGTGATCGCTTACCGAAGGCGCTGGATTCTGCTCAATTACCTCACCTTTATTACAACAATGGTCATCCTGACGGGCTGGATGTGGCGCGTTAATCTGGGCAGCCTGCAGATGCTTTACACAGGAATGACATTTAGCACATTGTTCTACTTAGTTTACTTTGGAATGCACCTGCTACACAGCCTGCGCCAACTTCGCGACGAAACCGAAGTAGCCATGAGCGAGCGAGATCTGTTCTTTTTCGCGCTTAATATGGGCTTTTTCATCCTATCGGTTTACCGCTTGTTGGGGGCACATTTTTTAGTAGGCGAGTATTTTGGCTGGTGGCTCGTAGGTACGGGTATTTTCAATGGTGCTTTTGGCTGGTGGCTTTACAACAAACCCGATAGCAACTATAACATCAGAAAATACATGCAGGCCTTTGCCTTAGGTGGGGTCAGCATAGGGATGCTGTTTATCTGCCAAACACGCCATACACTGCATCTGGCATGGCTGGCAGAGACTTTTGCGCTGTTGCTCATCGCTCGCTACTGGCGCGTGCCTATTTTCCGCGATGCAGCAGTGCTTACCTTTCTGGCTTCTTTAATAACACTGTTCAGTATTTGGTACAGCACCTACAATGGCAGTGCTAAGCCTGATTTCCTGTTCAATAGCGCCGTTTTTGCGACAATTGCATCTGTTTGTATCTACATCGGGGGGCTATTCCTAGTGCAGATGCAGGCACAGGCTACCGAAGGGCGGCTCATGTTCCTGACTTATGAAGCAAAAGCCCTCCAAGGACTGCTGGCAGGTGTCAGTATCGGACTGATTTATCTATCGGGCAACATAGAACTGACCTACCACCGCTTTTCGCATCCCGATCTGGAACGCTTAGTGATTGGCATCTATAATACTATTTTTGCCATCCTCTTCTGGGTAGGTGCTACGCGTACGGCCAACAAACGCCTGCAATTAGCTGCCAATTATATCCTCATGGCAGCTGTGATTTCTTACATCGTTTTTGCACATCCGAAGGTTATTAACCTGCGCAACGAATTTCTGATTGGCACAGCAAAACCAACTTGGTTTTTTGTGCATTATATTAACCTGATATTGGATTTGTTGGCTATTTACCTGCTGCTTTCCTACCAATACGGCATTTTCAGTCCGCTGACAAAACAAGCAGGCAACAATGACGCAGAGGAAGATTCGACTACTTTGCGGATTGATTATGTAGTGTGGTTAGCTTGCGGCTCGCTGGTATTCCACCTTACTGCCGAACTGGATCATTTGTACGTAGTCTTTTTTTATGATGCCGACAAAAGTTTTGCCAAAAATATTAGCTACCTGTTAGAACAAACAAGACTCTTCTTCTATCCGATTCTCTGGTCATTGATCGCTTTTGGAATAATGCTGCTTGGTGTTCAGTATCGCATCAGAGATTTTCGCATTATTGCATCCGCCCTGCTTGGTGCAATGTTGCTCAAACTACTTGCCTACGACATCTGGAAGGTTTCGCGCTTTACTCAGATCCTACTGCTGATCATCATCGGAGGTTTGCTTTTTATTGTCTCCTATCTGAACACACAGCTGCGGAGTTTTCTGGCAGAAGGTACGCTGGACATAGACGAAATTTACCAAAAACTCACCGGTAAAAAATCTGCTCCGCCGCCTCAACAACCTCCATCTGATCAACAGAAACCCTGATAACAGATGTGCGCGTTGTGTTTATCGGCAAAAAGCACTATACTTGTTACACTAATTAATGTTATGTCAATAAATTATTAGCCTATGCCTATCTATCATAAACTCGGTAAAATTCCGCACAAGCGACACATTACTTTTGAAAAACCTCAGGGTGGCTATTATTATGAGCAACTGTTTGGTACAGAAGGCTTTACTGGCATGTCGGCGCTGATGTACCACGTGCATCGCCCCACGATGGTCAAAGAAATCATCAACTCGTACAGCGTTGAGCCGAAAATCGCAATTGCCAAAAATATCAAAGCGCGCAAATTACGCGGGTTTCAAGCCCCGCCGGCAGACGACTACTTGGCAAGCCGGATACCATTGTTTGTTAATAATGACTGCACGATTGGCGTAGCAGCTCCGCGCCAAAGTATCACTGACTATTTCTACAAAAACGGCGAACACGATGAAATGCTATTTATCCACAAAGGCAGCGGCAAGTTGCGTACACAAATGGGCACTATTCCCTTTGAATACGGCGACTACCTCATCATTCCACGCGGCGTGATCTACCAATTGGAATTTGATAGCCCGGACAACCGCATCCTCTGGATGGAATCCCGCGCGCCCATTTACACACCCAAACGCTACAGAAACGGGTTTGGGCAGATGCTGGAGCACTCCCCTTACTGCGAGCGCGACTATAAACTGCCCGTTGATCTGGAAACTTATGACCAGAAAGGCGACTTTATGATCAAAGTCAAAAAACAAAACATGATTCACGAAATTGTATATGGTTCACATCCTTTCGATGTTGTAGGCTGGGATGGCTACAATTTCCCTTACGGTTTCAGCATTCACAATTTTGAACCCATTACAGGACGCATTCATCAGCCGCCCCCTGTGCATCAGACTTTTGAATCCGAAGCATTAGTTGTCTGCTCATTTTGCCCGCGCCTATACGACTACCACCCTCAGGCTGTTCCCGCACCCTACAATCATAGCAACATAGACTCTGAAGAAATTCTCTACTACGTAGATGGAGACTTTATGAGCCGCAACGATGTAGAAATAGGCATGTTTACACTTCATCCGGGCGGAATTCCGCATGGACCGCATCCGGGCGCAATGGAGCGCAGCATAGGTAAAAAAGAAACAAAAGAACTGGCTGTGATGATAGACACCTTCCGCCCCTTAGCGCTAACCGAACAGGCAATGCTGCTCGACGACGGGGTTTACTACAAATCGTGGATGGAATAGTCCACTGACAATCAGGCTATCAAACCCGATAGATCGTTTCGGTCTGTCGGGTTTTGTGCATGAATGCTGAACCATTCCATAGAAAATTAGATAGCTTTGCAAGGAAAAATTACAAGCAGCAGTACAACCCAAGCCTTAAAAAAACGTTAAAATGGTAGATGTAACAACAGAAGTAACCGGCGGCATTGCCGTAGTATCAGTAAAAGGCGAGCTTGACGCAAGTTCGGCATTGGTTTTTGACAGTGCATTAGAGGAAGTCTTGGCCGCACAACCTCAGTCTATTGTAGTGAATTGTGCCGCTTTGGAATACACCTCCTCGCCAGGTATCGGTGTTTTCATATCGAGACATGGCGAATGCGAAGAAAAAAATATTCGATTTGCACTTAGCAATGTTAGCCCGAAGATCGCCAACGTACTCAAAATACTCGGACTTGATCAGGTTATTAGAATTTACACCACTACTGATGAAGCAACAGCAGCAATGGGAGCATCAAATCAGCATTAAGTGCAAGCGAGAGTCGTTAAATACGCTTCGAAAGTTTGCAGGCGACGTGCTGAGCGGGTGGTCTATAACAGACGAACAACAATACTTACTTGTGTTAGCTTTAGACGAAGTTTGCGCAAATATCATCATCCATGCACACCGCTGCAACGATAATGATGAAATCGGTATCAAAATCATTCGCGAAACTAACAACGTTTACTTCGAGGTAAGCGACACCAAACCGGACAATTTTAACATCAATCTGTACGAAGTACCTACCATCAGCCAGATCATCTGTGAAAAAAAGCGCAGTGGAATGGGGCTTTTTCTGGTCAAACAGATCATGGATGAGATCACAATTGAGCAATCAGAGGGGCTAAAGATCTGCCGCATGAAAAAACTCATCAGTACTTGAGTCTCCTACGGTCTGACTTTTTGTCAGGTACGTCTGTAGGTGCGATACTTCCAAAATGGCTGGCATGAAATTAGACAATTAGCTTTACGGTCTAAAGTCTAATTTATTATGCAAGAGAAAGGTTCTATCTCCATCCATACCGAGAATATCTTCCCAATTATCAAGAAGTTTTTATATTCCGATCACGAAATTTTTCTTCGCGAGCTGGTTTCTAATGCAGTAGATGCTACGCAAAAACTCAAAAGTCTTGCAGCGTTGGGCGAGTTCAATGGTGAAATTGGCGATACCCGCATCAATATCAGCTTAAATCGGGAAGCAAAAACAATCACAGTCAGCGATAGAGGTATCGGCATGACAGCCGATGAAATCAAAAAATATATCAATCAGATCGCATTTTCAGGTGCAAAAGAATTCATCGAAAAATACAAAGACAAAGATCAAAGTCAGCAACTGATCGGACAATTTGGCTTAGGCTTTTACTCTGCCTTTATGGTTGCCGAAAAAGTGCGCATCGTTACCAAATCATGGCAGGAAGGCACAGCAGCTGCGCAATGGATCTGCGACGGCAGCACCGAGTTCGAAATCACACCTGCCGACAAAACAGATCGCGGTACAGACATCATCTTGCACATTGCGGCAGATTCTGAGGAGTTTCTACAAACCTTCCGCTTGCGCCAAATTTTGCTCAAGTATTGTAAATTTTTACCTATCGAAATAGCACTTGACGGAGATGTTATTAACAATACACAACCACTTTGGACAAAAACCCCTACAGATCTGAAAGACGAAGACTACCTGAACTTCTACCGCGAGCTATACCCCATGGCAGAAGATCCACTCTTCTGGATTCATCTCAACGTAGATTATCCATTCAACCTGACAGGGATTTTGTTTTTCCCAAAAGTGAAAAACGAACTCGTCAATCGCAACAAAATACAACTCTACCAGAAGCAAGTCTTTGTTACCGATGAGGTAAAAGACATCGTTCCTGAATTCCTGACGCTGTTACATGGCGTAATTGACTCGCCCGATATTCCACTGAACGTATCGCGCAGTTTCCTGCAAGCTGACAGCAACGTCAAAAAAATCAATAATTATATCACCCGCAAAGTTGCCGACAAACTGCAAGAGCTATTCAAAACAGACCGCGAAGCCTATCAGCAAAAATGGGATGGTATAGATGTATTTGTTAAGTTTGGTATGATCAGCGACGACAAGTTTGCCGAAAAAGCTCCCGGATTTGCACTCCTGAAAAATACCAAAGGCAAATACTTTACTTTCGATGAGTACAAAGCGCATATTCAAGCAAATCAAACTGATAAAAACGGCAATCTGGTATTGCTTTACACCAACCATCCCGAAAAGCAGGATGTTTACATCCAAGCGGCTGAAAAACGCAGCTACGATGTGCTGTTGCTCAACGGCATCATAGACAGCCACTTCACCGGATTTTTAGAACGCAAATTTGAAAAATCGCAGGTGAAGCGCGTAGATGCCGATACTGTTGATAAGTTAATCGAAAAAACCGACCGACAAGATGTTATATTGTCTGAAGATGAAAAAAATCAAGTCATTGAGCTGTTCAAAAAAATCAGCGGTAAGGAAACGGTAACTGTAGAAGCTATCTCCACAGACGAACTGCCGGTGAGTATCGTCGTCCCCGAGTTTTTCCGCCGTATGAAAGAAATGGCGATGTTGAGCGGAGGCATAGATTATATGAGCAATCTTCCCGACCAGTTGAACATAGTAGTTAATGGCAACCATCCGCTGATCAGCCGACTGCTCAAGGAACAGAACGCCGACGAGCGCGAAAAAATAGCCCGACACACCTACGATCTGGCACTACTGGCACAAAACATGCTCAACGGCAAAGACTTGACAGCCTTCCTGAACAGAAGTTTGGAGTGGCTCAATTAACCCGCTGAATTTTTAGCTAAAACGCCTCAAAGTCAAGTGCTTCTGGGGCGTTTTTTATTTGATTTATTGATTAGATTCGTACACATTTAAACACCTGAACATATGCTGATCTACGAGGATCAATTCGGATATTTTAAGTATGATGCCGCACAAGGCTTATTTGAAATTGTTACAACCATGACGGCGGCAAACACGCCCGAAGAGTTCAAAGCCTTTATGCAAACTTATGCAGCGCAGATGATACCAACCAAAGCACCTAAACTATTGCTGGATACTTCGCAAAGTAGTTTTATTATTACGCCCGATCTTCAGGAATGGGTTGCAACTGAAATAGCTCCACAGACAATCGGTGCAGGGCAGCGCTTCGTTGCTACGATCCTCCCACCAGATCTTTTTTCAGCTATTGCTATGGAACAACTCATGGATGAGGGAATCATCACAACTGTGCAAAACCGTTATTTTGATAGTCGCCCAAAGGCTTTGGAATGGTTACAAAGCGTTTAGATCTATGTCTCAGAGCGAAGTACCTCCAGCGGCGGACGATTGATGATTGATCGGCTGTTCCATAGCCCAATGCCCAAAGTCAGCAGGGTGATGCCTGTGATAGTAGCAAAAGGCAACAATAAATCAGGTGCAAAGACTATTTCAAAACTGAAATAAGACAGCGCCCAGGCTGCCATCAGTGCTAATACAACGCCTGTCAGCGAGGCAATCAAACCAACGGCAAGGTATTCTACTGCATTGATCTGTAAAATCTGGCTACGAACTGCCCCAATGGTGCGCAGCAGAACACTTTCGCGCATCCGCTGGTAGCGGCTGATAATTACCGAACCTGCTAAAATGAGCAATCCTGTCAAAATACTAAACATTGCCATAAAGCGAATAGCAAAGGAAACCTGATCCAGTACCTCGTCCACCGTCTTTAAGATCAAACCCAAATCTACCACAGAAACTGTTGGAAACTGCTGTACAAGTGCCTGTTGGAAACGCGCCGACACCTGCTCGTCGGGAACGCGGGTAACCAATACATGAAACTGTGGTGCGTTCTCTAATACGCCTCGCGGAAACAGCACTACAAAATTGGTCTGCACGCGCGAAAAATCTACCTTCCGCAAATGCCCGATGATGGTTTCGATATTTTTTCCTTGTACATCGAACGTAATGCGATCGCCCAGCCCAACTCCCATCCGATTGGCATAAGATTCATCGAAAGATACAAAGATTGTGTCCCCTGCCCTGCCACGCCATTTGCCTCCTGCATTGCGTTCCGACTCAATCAGGGAGTCGCGATAGGTTACGCGGTACTCGCGATCTAACGACCAAGATGCAATCTGAGAAGTAGTATCTGCTTTAATTTCGCGTACCGATCTGCCATTAACAGCCGCTACGCGCATTGTTACAATAGGAACTTGCTGCAAAAGTGGCAAATTAAATTTACTGGCTAAGCGATTTACATCATCGCGCTGGCTGTTTTGAATGTCGAACAATACCATATTTGGCTGATTTTCGCGCCCTGCAAACTGTACTTGGCTAAGCAACAAATCCTGTATAAAAAACAGCATAGCCACCAACGCCGTACCCAAGCCGATAGATAGAACCAACACAAGGGTTTGATTATTAGGGCGATACAAATTAGCAAAACCCTGTCTCCACACATAAGGCAGCGATAGAGCAGCTAAGTTGCGCAGCAGCCACATCAGGGCAAAGGCTGTAAGCGCCAAAAGTCCGATAGCAACAGCTACGCCCAGTATAAAGACACCCGCTTCTATCCATGAGCGCACCTGCAAGCGGGCAAAGCCTGCAATAAATAGCACGGTGAGCAGATAAACCAAAATAATTGCGCCGTCCCACTTTTTTTGATCACCCTCGTAGGAGCTTCGCAAAGTACGTAGCGGCGATACGTTGCGCACACGCAACAGCGGCGGCAGTGCAAACAAAAGCGCTACCAACACACCTGCCGCAACTCCACCCAACAGCACAGAAGGAATCAGCCTCGTGCTTACCTCAACGGGCAGGAAATTTTGGAATACAACAGGCAGCAGCGATTGCATAGCAGCCCCCAGTGCCGTCCCGATCAGAGCGCCTACAAAGCCCATCAGTACAATCTGCAAGAGGTAAATCAAGAACGCCTGCCGTCCGGTAGCGCCCATGCAACGCAGCACAGCTATCAATGGAATCTTTTCGGCAACATACACATGCACCGCACTGGCTACCCCCACACAACCCAATAGGAGTGCAACAAAAGCCACGAGGTTCAAGAAGCGATTCAGGTTTTCAAAGGCGCGTCCTAAACTGCGCTTGCGCCCTTCGACAGTTTCTGTATTAAAACCTGCGCGGTCAATAACAGGCATCCATTCCTTTAAGAGGCTTTCTATATCTGTGTTTGCTGCAAATTTAAAATAATGACGATAAATCAAACGACTGCCTTTTTGTACCAATCCTGTAGAATCCAGTAAATCGAAAGGGATATACACAGGAGCAGCTACTGTTCCCACAATTCCCGACTGTCCGGGAATCTGTTGCAAACTACCTGCAATTTGAAAATTTAATTTACCGATAGTAACAGAATCGCCGACCGTAGCATCAAACTGTAGCATGAGCGTATTGTCCACCAATGCGGCCGATTGTTGCTGAAATGCCCGTGCAGCTTGTGGGGGTAATGTTTCTATTTGGCCGTAAAACGGAAAATCGCCCTTAAGCGCTCGCACTTGGACTAATCGCGTTCCCTGCGTTTTAGGAAAGTACACCATCGAAGCAAAGGTACACTCCTGTGCCTCTATACTACCGGGTACTGTCCGAGTCAATTGCAATAAAGAGTCGGGCAGGGGGCGGCTTCCCGAGATTACGAGATCTGCCCCCAGTAGTTCTTTTGCCTGATTATCAATATCTTGTCGCAGATTCTGATTAAAGGAGTTAATTGCTACAAGCGCTGCAATCCCCAATACAATAGAGGAGAGGAATAAAAGTAGTTTACCCCTACTGCGGCGACTGTCGCGCCATGCCATGCGACAAAGCCATGAAAAGAGTTGCATCTGTGCTATTTTTATAGCGCAAATTACAGTTTTAAGTGCAAATATTCGCTTAATTTTGATTGGTAAAGTAGTGAAGATGCACCTATGCACATTATAGAACCTTTTTATCGCTGGGAAAATTTTTACACCGCCGATTCGGACGAGCGCTCGCCGTTCTATGGCAGGGAGTACGACCTGAACGTATGTCGCAACGACGTGTACGGCTACTACATCCACCCTTCATGGGATGAGTTTGGCTCGGAAACACTCTATTTGAAAATTATTTATACCGACTACCACCATCGCTTTACTGTGATTGAATTTATTGGCGAGTGGAACGACGCTATCCACAACGATGTAAGCTATCTAAAACGCAACCTAATAGACTACATTAATCGCGAAGGTATTATTTACTACATTCTGATTGGGGAAAATATTCTCAACTTTCACGGTTCAGACGATTGCTATTACGAGGAATGGTACGAAGATATAGAAGACGAGGGCGGCTGGATTTGTGCGCTGGGCTTCCGCGAGCACGTCATCGAAGAATGGAAGAAATTCAACGTAGACAGCTACATCAACTACGGCGGCAGCCTTGAACTCACCAACTGGCGCACCATGCACCCGCTGAAAGTTTTCCAAATCTTGCAAGCTAATTTGCAACGCCGACTGGGGGCGTAAAAAGCTCGTTATCAAATTGGTATAAAGCCATTTACAGATGTCATGCCTACGGCATTTGCAAATAAAATTGATATGTCTTTGCTACAAAGATGACAAGCCTATCGGCTTTGTGCCAGGAAAAGCCCGTAGGGCTGCTACCTTTGTAGATAACCATGCCATTTTAGGATTAAAACGCCGTAGGCATGGCACCTCACAGCATATGAATAATGCTGTAAACTGCCTAACTTCTAAAAAATCCGCGCGAACCTGCGTCATCTGCCAAAAATCAGCGTTCTGAAAATCTGCAAAAATCTATGGCACAACAAATCGGAAGGTCTGTACTACTTCGGGATTGCGCGTGTCTTTAATGCGGAATTGCAAGACAAAATTGCGACTTGCAGCAGCTGCCCGTTCCGTAATCACAAAACGATTGACCGAATTAGGGTCTGCTAGGTCAAAAGGCAGGGGCGTGAGTTGCTGCGCGGTCAGGTTGACTACGCGCTCGGGGCGCTGTTCGGGTCCCCAGAAAATCTGTACATACTCCAAAGCTCTGTCTTCCACTATCTTACCAAAGATCAGCAATTCTGCACCAACGGGCAGCGGCGTCGGCGTTGTGGACGAAAGCGTGGTTAGCTCGCCTCTGATGCGGGCTTCTGTGAGCAGGAGCTGCGGCGGCTCGTCTTTGGTGATATTCAGCACGAGGCGGAAAGGTTGCGCCTTGTTGCCTGCGCTGTCGGTCGCAAACAGGTTGATTTCGTAGCTGCTGCCTGCTACTGCATCGGCAGGAGGCTGAAAGCGCTGGTTTGCCAGCAGATTCCCCAACTGCGCTGTTGTTCCACTCAGGTTAGCGCGGAAAACCGTATCGCGCCGCGCATTGATAGCGTTAAAAGTAATTACCAAACGCCCCAAACGGCGGTTATCGGTAACAGTACCGGACAAAATGCGGAAATCGTCGCCTTCAATCACAGTGGCTTCGCGCTTCTCGTTGATTTGCGGTGCGGTTGTCTGCACGCGGATTTGCGGCGCTTCATCATCGCAACTAAGCAACAAATTGAAACTTCGATTAACCGTATTATTGCCTTGATCGGTGACAGAAATAACCAATAAAAGCCGCGTATTATCAGCAATATTGGCTGGAATGCGCAAATTTTGATCAAAAAGATTGTCAAAATTAACAATATCGCTATTGACAAGACGCGTTAGGTTGAAGATGCCTGCAATCTCAGCACGGACTTCGCGGATGCGGAGGTTGTCTGTTGCCCGCCCTGTCAGGTTGAGCAGCGTTTGGCGGCAGATGAGGTAATTGCCTGCTGCATCGCGTTGCAGCCCCACCAAATCAAGATTGATGATGACAGGAGGACGCTGATCGCCAAGTACATTAAACGTCAGTTGCTGCGCGGTCTGGTTTCCGCTGAAATCAAACAAGCGAATACTCATTTCATACGCTCCCGGTTGCGCCGTTGCAGGAATGGGAATGCGCAGCGTATCTTCAAACCTTCTGCCGCGCAGCTTGCGATTGAAAGTCGGGTTCCAGATTTGCCCGCTGCCGCTAACATCGCCTGTTTTGCGGATGCTTACCACTGCAGAGTCCAACCGGTCGTTATCGCCAAAGCTGAAAACAACCTTGATGGTATCCTGAATAAAGTAAGATTGCGCTAATGGTGTAAGCACTTCAATTTCAGGGGCAAACCGGTCAATAACGGGGATGCAGGCTGCAATCGTCCCCAGTAGTAAGCACCCTAAAACAACTACTTTTTTCATCTATACAAAATATTAATCGGAGTCCATGAGTCATCATCAAGCCCGCCTCAAATTTTGGAACGCTGATAGTGGCTGATGACGCAGATTTTCACGGATTCTTATATTCTTTGCGGGCTTTGCGAAAATCATTGCGCCCTTTGCGGTTAAACCATCCCAGCGCTTCTATAAACTGGGTACGTTTCTAAGCGAAAATTGTTGCGCCCTTTGCGGTTAAACCTCTTTTACCGTAAAGAACGCCAAGTTTTACGCTAAGAACGCAGAGGTTAAATGGATTAAAATCTGCCTAAATCCTTGTACGATCCCTACCGAACGATAATTTCCCCGCCTCCGTTGTAGGAATGGTAATTGCCGTCGTACATCGCATCAGCGCTGACAGGCCCCATGCGGAACGTGCCCTTGGTTACGGCGCGTACCACGTAATAAAACTCCGATACGTTAGGTCCAGCCGTTGCAAACAAGTGGATGCGGTCGTCGCGGATGTCGGTATGGTCAGGGGTGCGTCCTTTTTCCGTCCAAGCCATGCCGGGCAGCGAATTGATGCGCGGATTTTCAATCTCAAAACCTGCGGGAATCACATCGGAAACAACTACGTTTGGCACCAAGCCGCCGTTGGTTGTGTTAAGTGTAATTTTAACCACAATCAGGTCGTTTTGATTGAACGTATTGGTATTCAGGCGATTACCGCTGCGGTCGTAGAACTCGCGGCGCACGCGCAAATCGCTGTCCGCTTCGGGGTAGATACCGCTGCTGTTCAAGCCTTCCATCTCCCAGAAATAGAACAAATCGCCGCCCTGCGCCTGAATTTGTATTTTTTTGCCTGCCACATCTTTTGCGCTCAAGGTCATTGGCGCACCTTTGAAATCTGCAATTTTTTTACCGTCGGCGGTAATGGTTGCCGTTGCGTTGGATTCGCCTGCCTTGCGGGCTAATTTGCCTAAAGCTAGCAATGAGAAAGCCGCCTCCTGCGTATTGACGTATTTTGCCTGCTTCAACTGCTGCGAAAGTTGCCGCGCCATGATGCCAATTTGCGCATTTTGCGGATCGGTTTCAATCAGCGCATTGAGTGCAATCGCCTGATCGCGGAGGTAGGATTGGAAACTTCCTTCCAATGCCGTCACCGAACGCTCGCCACTGAATTGCGTCGGCAAGAGTTTGCGATAAGATGCCACATCGCCCGCCAGCATATAGGCAGTTGCCAACAGGTAGCGGCTGTCTAAGGAAAGCGTATTGATGCGGTTTTTGTAATAATTCATCGTGGAAATATCCGCCTTTCCCGTCAGCGCCAGCACATAGAGCGAATATGACACCTCGCGCGGCGTAATTTTTACCTTTTTGCGTTGGTTGGCAGCATCAAAATATTCATAGTCCACTGTGCTTTTCTTTTTGGCTTTGCCGCTGACGTAGTTAGTCAGGTTGGTGAGCAGCTTGGCATCCACCTCATAGCCGGCTTTCCGGGCTTCGGTCAGGAAGTGCAGGGCGTAGATGCTGCCCCACCAGTTCTCCTCCGAGCCTCCCGGCCAATAGGAAAGTCCGCCTGAATAGAGTTGCATGGTTTGCAGGCGGCGAATGGCTTCCTGCACGTTAAGCGCACTTTTGCCGACAGACATCAGGTTGCTGCTTTTTTGTGTAGGCAGCAATTCGGCAAGGTACAACTGCGGGAATGCCGTAGAAATGGTCTGCTCCACGCAGCCGTAAGGATATTGCAGCAAGAAATTCAACTCTTTGCCAAATTCTATGACAGGCGAACGGCTAACAGTCAGGCGGGCATCTACCGAGCCTGTCAGGTAGTCGCGCAAAAGGTCAATCTGCTGCGATTTGCCGCTTTCCACGCGTCCCGAGCCGCTGGTTTTCAGCAGCGAAACAGCAGGGCGCACTCCCAAATCAATGGTTTGGGTAAATTTTTCGCCCAGTGCATTCACCTCCACTTTCACCTGACTTGCACCAATTTGCGGGCGGGCTTTCAGGCGGAATACCACCTGATTTTCACTATTGGCGGCAACGGTCGCGCTTTGCAAAGCCTCTCCTACAATTTCCACTGCACCTGTAACAGTCAGTTTTGCCTGTGCCTGTGCGTTTTTGGCGGTGGTATTTGCCAGCATCACAGGCACTTCTATCTCATCGTTCGGGCTGAGGAAACGCGGCAACGCGGCGCTGATAACCATCGGGTCGGCGACGGTCATGGCTGCACTTGCCGAGCCGAAAGCATTGTCTTTCACGGCAACGGCCATGATGCGCAATTCGCCGCTAAATTGCGGAATATCAACGGTATAGCGAGCTTCACCGCTGCCGTTGGTGCGCAGCGTACCGCTCCAAAACGAAACGGGTTTGACGCGTTTGTTTGCCAGCGGGTTCAGGCGTTTGCCCAAGTCGTAGTAGTCTGCGCCGTAGTTGCGCTGCATGGCTTTCAGTTCGGGGAACAGCTTCGGATAGAGGTTGTGGCTGCTCACTTCCAATGCGCGTTTCTGGAAAAAGAAAGCGTAAGGGTCGGGCGACTGGTAGTTTTTGAGCAACAAAATGCCCTCGTCCACCACTGCCAGCGTTACTTCAATATCGGACTGTTTGCGGTTGGTCTGTACCACGATTTCCTGTTTGGTATTGGAGCGCGATTTGGCTGCTGCCGAAATTTTGACCTCCAATTTTGTGTTGCTGTCCTCTACCATTAGATTGCGGTAGCCATGCGCCACTGTCAGTGGAATGGAACTGTCATCTGCCGGCTTGATGAGCGTTACAGCAATGTAGGCATTGGGCAAATACTCCCTTTTAATTGGCAGCGTGAGCGAACCTGTGCGCCCGTCGGTATCTACAAAAAACTGGTCTAAAACCTCGTTGCGCTCAATTGTAACCCACATGCGCCCTTTGAACGGCGTTTTGAACAGCAATTTTGCCTGCTCCCCTACCTGATAAGAATTTTTGTCGGTTTCTATCTGTACCAAGCCCTCGCGGTTGATTTCAAAGGAGGTTGCGGTTGCCATGCCGAACGAATAGGCATAAAACTCCTGTGCGGCGTAGGTTGCCATGTCGTCGCCGACGGGCGCTACGCGAATCTGGTACTCTCCCGATTCCATCGGCACGAAAGAATAAGTCGTAGAAGTACCTGACAGTGAGATAGTTTCATCTTTTACCACGATTTCCTTTTTGCGGGAAACATAGCGGTAGTACGATGAGTACTCCTCGCGCTCCAATGCGTTCTGCCACTGGTACTGCACGACTACGACGCGGGCTTTGGCGCTGTTTTGCACTTCGCCTTTGTGATTGACGGCTACCAGCGGAATATTGACAGGCTGGCGCACATCTGTATAGCGCGTAAAGTTTTTAATCCCGAACATCAGCGGCTGGGTCAATACCTCAAACTTCGCCTGGCGATTAACCGCTCTGCCTGTTTCGTCAAATACGGTGGAGTAAATTTTTCCTTCCAGTATGCCCAGATTTTTGTAGTAGGGTGAAATGCGAAAGTTAGCAAAAAATTTACCCTCTTCGTTGGTTGTGCCTTCGGCTCGCGACTGTTCAAAATAGACATCCGTGCGTCCGCTCAAGGTAAAGTCATAATCAGGTAATTGTTTGACGCTGAATGATTTGCGCGTCAGCGACATTTCTGCCTCGTATTTGCGGTTGCGGGCAGGCGGACCGAAAAGGTTCAGCGCCTGCGCACTGAAATTGACGGTTTCACCCGTCCGAACTACCGACTTATCTACGTTTACATTGACTTTGATGCGGTCGGGAATGAACTCTTCCACATTGACGTTGCGCGATTGCAGCAGCACATCGTTGCCACTGAGCAATTCTACAGAATACGTACCCGTTATCGTTCCTGCGGGAAGTTGGACAGAGGTTTCATAAGTACCTTGTGCGTTCAGCATTCCGCGCCTATTGACGAACTCCTTGCCGTTGGGTAGCATGATGCGCAGTTTGATGGGGATATTTTTTGCCGCATTCCATTGCCCGTCGCGGACGATAGCTTTGAGGTGCATCGTCTCATCGGGGCGATAAAGGTCGCGGTCGCCGTAGAGAAACGCCTGCAAGCCGGCGCTGTTTTCGCGCATCCCCCCTACCTCATAGCGCGAAGTGGCTATTTGCGTCTGCTTGAAGTGCATGTAGGTAAAATCTTCGCCCATGTTGGCAAAAACCATTGCCGTAGTAAATCCGGCGGCTTTGGTTTTCATGCCCGAAAAGCGTGCGATACCCGAAGCGTCCGTTTTCAGCGTTGCAATTTCCTGATTGTTCGTGCTGACAAGCGTAATGTCCACTCCCGACAGCGGCTGCGCGGTCATGATGGAATTTGCCATGACAACTACCTCGTTGCTGGTGGCTTTGGCAACCAGCCCGATGTCGGACAGGGACACCATTTTATTGGCGCGCAGCCACTGGTCTTCTGTGGACTGCACCTGTACCACATAAACGCCTCTGAAAGGCTTATCGTCGCGAATGTCTAAGTTGATGAGTTGCTCGCTGCCTATTTTAGGCAGTTCGCGGGTTTCATAGGTTTGTTCAAAAATCAAGTCGCCATAGTTGGAAAAATCGCCGTAGAAATAGCTGTCGTAGTCGTCGTAATCGTCGTAATAATCGTACTGATACAAAGATCCTGACTCGCGGAGGTAGCCCAGCAGGTTGTTTTTATAGACTTTGAAAATTTTGACAGACACCTGCGGAATATTGCTGATGCGCACACCTATATTTTTATTGCCTTTATTGGTCAAATAAATTGCCTTTTTGGCTGAAAAACGAATACCCGGCTGTACCTGTCCAAATACAATTTGCTGCTCGACATTGGATTTAAGCGTACCGCCAAAAATGCCTTTCAGGGCTTTGCTGAGGCTCAGCTTGTAACTTTGGTCGGTTGAAAAATTGCCTGTAATCAGAAAACCGTTGTCGAGTAATTCAACCGTATGGCTCACCTGCGGACTGATGGTAAGCGCTCGTTTCAGGTCGTCGGCGGTCATGCCTACCATCTGGTTGGTATAGACATAAACGTATGCCTGCTCGCCGTCGTATTCGGTTTCAGTTTGCAGGATGCGGAAGTCGCTGCGGTCGGGCACTAACTCGCCAAAAGTCATCTGTTCGGCTTTGTAGTCGCTGCCATCCGTTGTGAGTCCTGCCTCAATTTTAACACTAATTGGCTTATTATCAGGCTGTTGAGTACTTGTAACAGTCAGAATAACCGTAGTTGCTGCCGGCTCGTTGGTTTGCAGTTTGTGGCTTACTTCCGAACTTTCTATTTGCACCTTCGTATTGTTGCTCACGCGCTCCGGACTGACGGGGTAATTGAAATTCATCCGCACGCGCAATTCGGGCTGATTCTGGGTATTCATCGCCCAAAAAATTTCGTGGTTGCGCAGTTTCAGGTAAGGCGTATGAAATTTGAAAATATGTTCATCAGTCAGTTTGAAACTTTCCTTGACATGCGCCGAAATTTTATCGGTAATGGCTGCGGTGTAGTCTGTGCTGGGCTTAAACCCCGATTCGGGCGAAAAGACAAGCTCGCTGCGGGAGTTCCACTTGTACTTGCCTTTGACTTCGGGCGAAATTTTCAGGTAGGGTGTTTCTATCCAGTTGCCCACTAATGAATCGGGGGCGATGTCTTCGCCAAACTGAATGAGCAAATTTTGCTGCAAGGCGATTTCTTCGCCAAAATTTTTACCTGCCACAGTAAGCGTATTCTTGCCGAATTTGCCACAGGCAAAAGTGAGGATCAGCAGCGGAGCAATCACCCGGATTGCGTACCGAAGCACAGAGGTTTTCATAATTATTTGTCGTTTAGCAAAACAGAGCGGTTGGCATTTGCAAACCGATGTCAATTACGAAAAAAAATGGAGCAAAATCAATTTATGCGGCAGCTATTGGAAATTTGAGGTAGAAAATACTTCCGCCTTCGGGGTTAGGTGTTGCCCAGATGCGTCCCTGATGCTTTTCCATGAATTCGGCGCAAATACTCAGGGCGATACCTGCACCGCGCTCGCCTTTGGTGCCTAATTTGGAAGTGGGTAGATTAAAGATCCGTTCTGCTTCTTCCTCATTTAAGCCAATACCGTTGTCTTTAAAGCGAATACAAATAAAATCATCCGATTTTTCACACTCAATAAAGATACTTTTGTCGGGAAAAGTAAACTTAATGGCGTTGGATAGCAGGTTTCTCAAGATAAACTCGAGCATATTCTTGTCGGCAAAAACGACAACATCTTCCTCGACGGTATTGACTACCCGCAACTTCTTGGCTGCCAGCTGTGGCTCAAACAAATGAATGATTTTCCGTAGGACAGGCATTAGCGGGATTTCGGATGGTTCGCAGGTAAAGTTACCGGTTTGCAGGCGTGCCCAGTCCAGCAAATTGTTTAAGAGTTGGTAAACATTGGCGAGGGACTTACTGATTTGCTGCAAAACTTCTTGCGTCTCCTCTTCGTTGAGGCTAATTTGCCTTTGGCCGAGCAGATCAACCATTGTTGACAGACCCGCCAAAGGGCTGCGAATATCGTGTGCAACAACAGAGAACAGTTTATCCTTAGCAGCTATAAGCTCCTGTAGTTCGTTTTTCTTTTCTTCCAAGATACGATTTTGGGCAGAAATAATTTCATTTTGTTCTTGGAGGCGCTTCTGGTCGCTTTGTCGCATCTTGAGGAAATAACCGAAGGTAAACACCAAAATAAGCACGGGGATAAAAATAGCAACCATTATCTTGAATTTTTGCTCTATTTTTTCCTGCTGTTTGCGGCGTTCCTCCTCTTTATTTCTGATTTCTAAAGCCCGCTGCTCCTGCTTTTCGCGGTCTAACTCATCTTGTGTGAGTATAAAATCCATTGATTTTAACTCTTTATCTATCGAATCTTTGCCGGCTTTGTAAAGCCGGTAGTATTTCATAAAATTCTTAGCGTCCTCCATCTGCAAGTAGGTTTGTGCAATTGCCTCATAGGCATCAATCACTAAGGGTGGCTGCGCGGTTTCTTCTGCTACATCTATAGCCTGTTGGTGCGCTTGAATAGCATCTTTGAAACGCCCTGCCGCTGCGAGGTATTTTGCCTGTTCGCTGTAAGCCTTGCTGATGTGAAGTTTGTCGCCGGCAAGTTTAAATGATTGCAGCGCTTCGTTGATATAGTAGCCTGCTTTATCAAACTCTCGTTTTGCCAAATGCACCTTACCAATCAACAATTGTGTGATTGCCACCTCGCGCGGCTGTGCCTGCATTTGGCGTTTTATTCCCAGTGCAATTGTCAGGTTATTGAGTGCTTTTTGGTAGTTACCTTCTTGGAAGTACACGTTTCCGATATTGGTCAGCATGATAGCAGTACCACGCATATTTTTATTCTTGCGATTAATTTTGAGCGAACTGTCAAAGTATTCCATCGCTTTGCGCAGGTTGCCCTGCAAGAGATAAAACTCACCCAGTGTATTGAGCGAGCGAGCTGTCATTTCATCTGAAGGATCTATTCGGCGGCGAATTTCGAGCGCTTCCTTAGCGAATTTGATCGCCTCTGTATATCTTCCTTTATTGTTGAAATTATAGCTAAGTGTGTTTAGCAAATTAGCACGCTCAGACTCTGCCTCTTTGAATTTGAGCAAAATATTGATCGCGTCTTTGAGATACATCTCGGCTGCCTCGTTCTTTAGATCCATATACAAGGCTATCCCCATTTTGCCTTTGGCGATGCCTATGTAGAGAGAATCTTGTAAATTATTAGCAATAACATAAGCGTACTGAAAGATCGGATAGGCTTCCTGTGGCTTCCGCTGCGTAAGCGAATACTCCCCCATTTGAATGATAGCCGCTACTTGCCCTCTTTTGTCGCCTTGTTTTTCGGCGAGGTTGTAGGCGCGTATAGCATATTGGTATGATAACTCAGGGTTGATGCCTCGGTACAAGGCTGAAAGTTGATTATAGATAGCAAAATTTTCAGACATTTCGGGTGTCTGCAACAATTGTTTGAGACTGTCTATCTGCGCATGGGGGGTTTGCGCAGCCACCGCGGACACAAAGCAGCAGTATCCGAATAGCAAAGAGCAGACATATCTGACAATCAATAAATTGCGACAAGAAAATGACTGCTTTTTAAACATATCGTCCGCAGGTTCAGATAATTGATTTGCGTTCAGAACGCATTAGCCGAATGCTTTTATTGACATAGAGAGCTATAACCAAGGCCAGCGAAAATTCAACAAGGCGCACAATGATTTGTTGAATGTTTTCATCATTAACATTCAACAAACGCAGAATATTGTTTGATAACAAACTAAATCCGATAAAACTTGCAAAAGCTATGGCAATAGACGATGCACGACGCAAAAAGTTGCCGTTGGGCATTGGATTGCCTAATAAAACAAATACTGCATAAAAAATATTGCAAGCCAGTAAGATGGTGAGTAATTCGAAATTTATATGCGGCACAAAAAATAAGGCTATAGGCAATGCGAACCACCAAACCAGATCTGCTACAGAGACGCTCGCCTGACGCGTTTTAGCGCTTCCGTAGAAACGTATCCACACCTGTAAGATCATCAGGCCAAGCCCGCCAATCAAAAAGCCGCCGACAACATCTGCCAGAAAATGTACGCCCAAATACAAGCGGGAAAGAGGCATTAGAAAGCAGATAACAAGCGCAACAATCCGAATAGCAGCTACGGGAAACACCAGTGCCAGCCCTCCAAAAAAAGCCATTGCACCGCTCACATGCCCCGAAGGAAAACCAAAAGAATTGAGTCTATTCTCCTGATAGTAGGCAATCACATCAGATGGCAGCATTGACCAGAAACTGACTGCACCGCGCTTAGAAAAAATGGTGTTGCTTTGGTTGTAGTTAGTTCCCAAAAACAACAGCGTATTATCTACATCCAGCGGGCGCGGCAGTGCGATCCGTTCTTTTAGAAAAGAAGTTGCCAGACCCACCCACAATAATACCTGCAAGACCCACAGCCCGCGCTTGGCATTAACACCAAAAATAACAATGAGCAATACCGCAATGTAAAACGACTGATAACCCGTCTGACTTACCAGTTGCATCAATAAAGTGAGCCATTCGGACGCAAAAGATTGAAAAAAATGATTGACTTCCGTTTGAAACATGACAACAAGGCGATGAAATGCAATTTATCATTGCGCTACACCAAAGATTCAAACCTTTGCTGTATTTTGCAAACTAAATTGAACTTATGCAACCTGCGATAGAACAAGCATTTCAAAAAATGGAACGCTGGCGGCTGACAATGCAAGCATTAGTAGCTGATTATTCTGCACAAGACCAGCGCTTTCAGCCCAATGCAGGTAGTTGGTCTATGCTACAGGTGATGAAACACCTGATTATTGCCGAAACAAGCATTCTGAATGCTATCAAAAAAAACCTGCAACGGCAGGAGCTGGCAGATAATAACCTCTCGCAAAAACTGGGGTACTGGCTTACAAAAACCATTCTCCGCCTGCCTGTGAAAATCAAAGCGCCCGTTGAGGCGCTAATACCCGAAGTAGCAACTGACTATGAAAAAGTGGTGGCCGAGTGGGGGTCGCTGCGTGCCAAATGGCGCGACCTGCTGGAAAACTTTCCTCCTGAATTGATCCATAAAAATGTCTTTAGACATCCGGTAGCAGGCTTTTTTACTATCGGCCAGACTATTGATTTTTGCTGTTACCATATCAAGCATCACCTGCAACAAATTGACCGCATTGGTCAAGTAATTAAGCAAAAGGCATCTTAAAAAAGACCGCTCCCAATACTTGACTTTTTATCCTGATTTTATGAGCAGCGTTTGTTTATGTTAGCAACCCTGTGCCAACTTATTTACAGCCTCATCGGCTGGAAGGCTTTTAACAATTCACAAAGACGGGCAAACTACCTGCCACCTGTTACCAAATTGCTGATGATTATTGCGCCGCATACAAGTAACCGGGATCTTGTGGCGGCACGCCTGTTAAAAAGCTATTATCGCAAAAATATAGCGCTGCATCCGCAACATTATGCGGGATAAAACAACCCAAAAAACTACGACTATATGACTACGAGCGAATTCAGAGCCTATGCCCACGAGTTAGTGGACTGGATGGCAGACTATCTGGCAAATATTGAACAGTACCCTGTCAAGCCCGACTTGCAACCGGGCGCAATCATAGCACAACTACCTGCCAGCGCCCCCGTAGCAGGTGAAAGTTTTGAGCGAATTTTTGCTGATTTTCAGCAGCTTATTATGCCCGGCATGACACATTGGCAGCATCCGGGTTTTATGGCTTACTTTCCTGCCAACAGCAGCCCGCCTTCGGTGCTGGCTGAAATGCTGACCGCCACGCTTGCGGCTCAGTGCATGATCTGGCAGACTTCCCCTGCCGCTGCCGAGCTTGAGGAGCGCATGATGCAATGGCTTGCACAACTTTGCGGGCTGCCTGCCGAGTGGCATGGGGTGATTCAGGATACTGCCTCTACGGCTACGCTCTGTGCCATCCTGACCGCCCGCGAAAATTACGACCCCGCACAACTGACAGCAATCAATCGCAAAGGCTTTCAGGGGCAGCCCGTTTTTCGCGTCTACTGCTCTTCAGAAACGCACAGCTCGATCGAAAAAGCTGTCCGAATTGCAGGCATTGGCAGCGACAACCTAATCAAAATTCCGACAGATGCGCATTTTGCCATGCAGCCGCAAGCACTCGCCGCGCAGATTGCTGAAGACCGCGCCGCAGGGTATGTGCCGCTGTGCGTCATAGCCAGCATCGGCACGACAAGTTCGACTGCCGTAGATCCTGTTAAGGAAATTGGCAATATTTGTCAGCAAAATCGCATATGGCTACACGTAGATGCGGCATACGCCGGTACAGCGCTCATTCTGCCCGAATACAGCTATCTGGCAGATGGTCTGCACTTGGCAGACAGCTACGTTTTCAACCCGCACAAGTGGATGCTTACCAATTTCGACTGCACGGCATACTATGTCAGGGATAAGGCAGCGCTGCTGCGCACCTTTGAAATCATGCCTGAATACCTAAAAACGCCACTTGATAAAATAGTGAATAATTACCGCGATTGGGGCATACCGCTGGGACGGCGTTTCAGGGCGCTGAAGCTGTGGTTTGTGCTTCGCAGCTATGGCTCATCGGGTATTCAGGCAATTTTGAGGCATCACATGGCGCTGGCGCAGCAGTTCCAACAGTGGTTGCTTGCCGATGGCAGATTTGAGATCATGGCGCCTGTCAATCTCAATTTAGTTTGCTTTCGTCTCAAACCTGCATGGGGAGAAAGTGAGGAGGCTACTAACCAACGCAACAGCAACCTACTGGCAAGCATCAACCAAACGGGGCGCTATTTCCTGACCCATACCAAACTCAACGGACACTACACACTCCGCGCTGTTTTCGGGCAGGTCAATATCGAAGAAAGGCACGTAGCAGGGCTTTGGGAGTTGATCCGATCGCTTGTGTAACGGTTTCAACGGCCAATTTTTTATTTCACCGCAGGGTTTGGCAATAAGAAAAGTATTACATTGATTTGTGAACTAACTTATATTCACCGAATTGATATGAAATACACCGAACCAATGCTCAAAGAAGGCGCTATGCAGGGCAAGACTATTCTTGTTACCGGAGGCGGTACAGGTTTGGGGCGTTCAATGAGCAAATATTTCCTCGAACTGGGCGCTAACGTAGTGATTGCCAGCCGAAAATTAGATGTTTTGCAGGCAGCAGCCGATGAGTTGCAGGCAGAAACGGGCGGACAGGTACTTGCCGTAGCGTGCGATGTTCGCAACTACAGCGACGTAGAAAAAACACTTGCCGCTACTTTAGAGCGTTTTGGCAGCATCAATGGTCTTTTGAACAACGCAGCGGGCAACTTCATTAGCCCTACCGAACGACTTTCCCACAAGGCTTTTGATACCATCATTGGTATTGTATTGCAAGGTACATACAACTGCACGCTGGCTATCGGCAAGCACTGGATTGCTCAGCAGCAGCCCGGTACGATCCTCAATATTGTTACAACCTACGCATGGACAGGCTCGGGCTATGTAGTGCCTTCTGCCGCAGCGAAAGCGGGCGTATTGGCAATGACGCGCTCGCTGGCTGTAGAATGGGCAAAGTACCAGATCCGCAGCAATGCTATTGCCCCCGGCCCGTTCCCTACCAAAGGAGCATGGGATCGCCTATTCCCGCCGGCTTTGCAGGAAATAATGGATGTATCTAAAAAAGTACCACTCAAACGCGTTGGCGATCATCAAGAACTAGCCAATCTGGCAGCCTACCTCATGTCGGACTATAGCGCCTATGTGAACGGCGAAGTTATCACCATAGATGGCGGCGAATGGCTCAACGGCGCAGGTGAGTTCAACTTCCTCGAGCAACTGCCCAGCGAAATGTGGGATCAAATCGAGCGCATGGTACGCGGCGCAGGTAAAAGCAAATAATTTTTTCTACTATGCCGGTTGAAATAGAACGCAAATTTTTAGTCAAAAATCAGGACTGGAAGAAAAATGCTGAAGCAAAAGTCTTCAGGCAAGGCTACCTGTGCAACGACAGCAAAAAAACAGTGCGTGTGCGGGTAGCCGGCGACACTGCCTTTATCACTATTAAAGGCAGCGCGCAATATATTTCCAGAGCCGAATTTGAGTACCCCGTACCGGTAGAAGACGCGCTATACATGCTCAATGCACTTTGCGATGGCCCGCTGATCGAAAAAACGCGCTACTACGTACCCTACAAAGGGCTGATCTGGGAGGTAGATGAGTTTGAAGGCGATAACAGCGGGCTGATCATTGCCGAAGTAGAACTGACCCACGAGGATCAGGAAATACCTCTCCCACCATGGGCAGGGCAAGAAGTTACAGGCGATGAACGCTACTACAACGCTAATCTAGTGCATAATCCCTACAAAAACTGGAGAGAATAGCAGCGCTGCAACAAACCACAATTCATTATTTTGATTGCTATTTTTGTAATGCAAACCAACACCGGAAGTATATAATGAAAAAAGATCTCCTTCAAACGGCTGCTGTAATGCTAATTGCAGCCGCAACCATTACAGCTTGTTCGCCTGCTTCCAAACAAGAAGAACAAGCGCAAAACGAGAAAGCCGCTCCACAAAAAACACAGTACGTTTCTGAAATAGAACTGGAGTATGCCGACTATGCAGAAGATGTGAATGCAGGAAAAATTGATCCGGATACACTCAAAACTTCTGCCCGCCGCGAAGCATCGGGCACTATAGGAGGTGCGGATATCTATGTTAATTACGGATCGCCGGGGGTGCGCGGTCGCATCATCTGGAACGGATTGGTAGGCTACGATCAAGTATGGGTTACAGGTGCGCATACAGCTACTAGGGTTAGCTTCAGCAAGGATTTCGTGGTAGGCGAAACTACCATTCCCGCAGGAACTTATGCTTTTTTTAGCATCCCTTCTGCCAACGAGTGGACGCTAATCCTAAACCGCAACTATGATCAACATCTTGTAGATCAGTACAGTGAGGCGGAAGACGTGGTGCGTATCAAGGTAAAGCCAGAAGAGCACCCAATGACACCGCGTCTAACTTACTCAATTGAGCCAATAGCAGAAAATCAAGGTGCTATTGTTGTTTGTTGGGAAAAAATCAAAGTAGCTATGCCGTTTACAATTAAGTAAACCTACAGTACTTCTTCGCAAAGATGTTAAAATAGAGGCCGCCCAAAAAGTAACGTAGACTTTAGTCTATTATTTATTAATCACTTGATAATCAAACAGTTACAGACTAAAGTCTGTGTTACATTTAGCCTTTTTGGACAGCCTCTTGTTGTTTTTACATCCACTTAGCAGCAAAATCGAGCAGTTCTGCCTTCATTTCGCCAAACAGTTGTTGGTAAGTCATTAACTTTTCGCGCTCCTCGGCATGATCGCCAAACAGCCTGCGGTGAATAGTCTCGGTCTGCTTTTGGGCTTGGGCAACCAAAAAATCTTCATGTACGCGAATATCGTGTTTGAGAATATCTAATTGCTCCTTTTGAATAATCAACTGATTTTGAAAGTGGCTGAGTCTTTTGCGAAAATCATCGCTGTTATTGCGCTTGGCAAGATCATCTAACATGGCTTGTAGGTAGCTGATTTCCTGCGCGTAGTGTGCAAGGTGTTGCATCCATTCGGTATGCTCTGCGTGGAGTTCATTTATATGAACTTTATCGCTTGATGTGTTGTTGGTAGTCATTTTTTAAAGTTTGTTTAACAACTCAAACATACAGCACTATTCTCGCCGAAAAGATGACTTTGATCACCACACCTACTTAATTTTTACTCCTGCATTTACGTCTTTCATAAAAGCAATTAGTCCGGGGAAGTAATGCTCTTGATCGTCCCACATAGCACAATGGCTACCGTTGGGGCAGATCAGCGAACGCCCCTGTGGCATCATGTCTGCCATTTTTTTCATAAACTCAGGATCCATCGTGTCGTGCTGTGCGCCAATAACTAAGGTTGGTACTTGGATAGATGGCAGGTCGGCAGTCCGCTCCCACTTGGCAAGCCTGCCCGAGATGCCAAACTCGCTTGGCCCTTGCATAATTACATAAACGTCAGGATTGATATTATCCAAAGCACGACTCAGGGAAAACGGCCACTCTTCCAGTCGGCATACATGCTTCTTATAGAAATTTGGCATCAGCAATTCCATATATTTTGGATTATCAAAATCGCCTTTTGCCTCAATTTCTCTGATTTGTGAAAGTACATCGGGTGGTAACTGTTTGGCTAAAACCTCATTTGCATACTTGCCATATTCGATACAACTGCTCATCATATTACTGATAATCAGCCCTTTGAGGTTTTGTTGATACTTCAGTGCGTATTCCATTGCCAAAATCCCTCCCCAACTATGCCCGAGTATGTAAAAGTTATCCTTGTTGAGTCCAAGCGCCTTGCGTACCTGCTCAACTTCCTCTACAAAGCGTTCGGTAGTCCATAAACTGGAGTCTGTGGGCTTGTCTGAAAGATACGAACCTAATTGGTCATAGTAGTAAAACTCTATTTCGTGTTCCGGTAGAAAACTCTCAAAAGACTCAAAGAACAGGTGGTTGCCCCCTGGGCCGCCGTGTAGCAGCAAAAGTTTCATCTTCGGATTATTGCCAATGCGCTTTGTATACACATTGTACTTCCCGATTGGGGTTTCGACCTCAATTATACGAACTCCCCCTGTTCGCACACCCGTTTCGGGGCTTTGTAGGTAAGTTGCTCCTGCGTTGGGCTGCTGCCCTGTAGGTTGGCAGGAATTGAACAGCAATACGGCTGTACACAACAGTACAACCGATAGAAAATTGTTGATCTCTTTCATGTTCTGAACATTTTTGGTGTTCCATAAAAGTAAAAGAAGTTGTCCAAAAAGTAACACAGACTTTAGTTTGTGATTTGTTAATCACTCGATAATCAAATAGATACAAACTGAAGTCTATGCTACACTCATCCTTTTTGTACAGCCTCGCAGGTGTATTTAGCGATAGTTAATTTATTTTTTCGACAAATACTCAATATGGTTATCAAAAACAAGATGATATTCGCCTTTTTTCAGGTTGTTAATATCAATGATACTTCCTTTGCCCTTAAGCACGATGTTGTATTCATTGTCAAGTAGCTGGTAGTCAATCTCATTGCTGAATTCTATTTTATTAGCTGCTACTTCGCACTTAGTCACTTTACGCGCCGCAGAAATAAATTCCATTTGATTAGAATATTGGGACTCACCGGTAACAGCGTTGTAATATTTGATGCGGTATTTGCAAATATTACCGGTATGATTAACCTGAACGCTGTATTTATTATTGCCGGTTTGTGCTATGCACTGCTTTGTGCTGATTGTGTACCAGGTGTTATTGCGATACACTTCTACAAAGTAGCGGCTGTCTTTGTTCTCACCTCTGCCTACCCATTCAATCGTGCGGTCAGTAACCTCGCTGAAAGCAAACTGAAAATCAGGCTTCTCTGCCAGTGCATTAGGGTTGATCACCTTTGGGCGGCAATTGTCAGCATGAACAATTCTAATTTCTACTCTGTCTTTAGGCTTCAAATGCGAAAGGTCAATATCTATCGCAGAGGACTTGGGGGCAGGTAATTCCCTGCCATTCAGATAGATACCACTGATACATGTATTGCTTCCACTGACTGGATTTTGCAGATACACATTCTTACCATTGTAGAGTCCGCTGACTACGATTTCGCCGGCACTGGCGCTCAAGGCTACCAGCAATAACAAGCAAGACAGAAAAAGGCTGAAAAATAGATTTTTCACGATCGTAGATTGACGAAAAGTAGAACAATTCAAAGAAAAAGAATGAGTTTTCATAGGGTTGTTTGTTTTTTTACTACTGCAAAGTAGGGTAAAAAGTAGTAACAAAGCAATATTTTCATCGCTTTTTTTTGATTTTATTACATCAAAATCATTTTGTAGCATATACCCGTATTTTTTAAAAATAGTACTCTTCTAATAATTGAATAGGCTAAAAAAATGAAATTGCAGATCAACGTATTTTAACAATAAGGCAACCGTATTCTATGAAAAGCTGATTAACTTGCACCTCTTTTAATAACCATTTAAAATGCAATATATTGATCTAATCAGCCAGACCTTTCACTTCCCGACTGACAACTTTCGCGTAGAGAACGACGAGCTTTATTTCAACAACATCCCACTTATGGATGTCATCCGCCAATATGGTACTCCACTTAAAATCACCTATTTACCTAAGATTGGACAACAAATTCAGCGCGCACGCGAGTATTTTTCAGCCGCTATGGAAAAGTGCGGCTACAAAGGGTCGTACACCTACTGCTATTGCACCAAATCATCCCACTTTAAGTTTGTACTGGAGGAGATACTCAAGCACAAGGCACACCTTGAAACTTCATCGGCATACGATATGTCAATCATACAAAAACTGTATCAGGAAGGTTTGATTGATAAAGATATTCTGATCATTTCCAACGGTTTCAAGAGAAAAACTTACACTGATGGCATCAAGGTATTAATCCGCGAAGGATTTCATAATCTGATTCCTGTATTAGATAATATGGATGAAATCCATGCGTATAGCGATCTGACTGATCCTTTCAACATCGGTATAAGGGTTGCCTCAGATGAGAAACCTGATTTTGTGTTCTACACCTCACGGCTTGGCATCCGCTACAACGACGTGCTAGATTTCTATAAAAACCAGATCTCCAATCATCCCAAGGCCAAACTCAAACTGCTGCATTTCTTCATCAACTCAGGCATTCGCGATGTGGCTTACTATTGGGCAGAACTGAATCGCTTTGTTTACAAATACTGCGAATTGAAGAAGGTTTGTCCCGATTTGGATACGATTGATATTGGTGGCGGGCTGCCGATCCAAACTTCACTGCACCACGACTACCCCTACGAGCAAATCATTACCGAAATCGTGCGTACGATTAAATACGTATGCGATAAAAACTTCGTCCCTACACCCAATATTGTAACAGAATTCGGCAGTTTTACTGTTGGTGAGAGCGGTGCAATCTTCTTCTCTGTACTGGGGGAAAAACTGCAAAACGAGCGCGAGCGCTGGTACATGATTGACGGCTCCTTCATCACGCACCTGCCCGATACATGGGGAACAGGTCAGCGTTTCATCATGTTGCCTATCAACAATTGGAGCCACGAGTATCAGCAAGTTAACCTCGGCGGAATGACCTGCGACAGCGACGATTATTACAACTCAGACACAGTTACGATCAATATTTATCTGCCCAAGATAGAAGACCAGAACAACAACCCGACGACGCAATATATCGGATTTTTCCACACAGGTGCTTATCAGGATACGATTGGCGGCTACGGCGGCTTGCAACACTGCCTGATTCCGAGTGCTAAACACGTACTGATAGACATGGACGAGCAGGGCAATTTGCACACGCGCCTGTTTAGCGACGAACAAAGCAGCGAGTCCATGCTCCGCCTGCTCGGCTATAAGTCATAATTTTAACCGCTTTCTTAGACATGCAATTACCTGACTACGTGCGCATTGGAGCTGTTCAGGAGAGTCTTGCCGAAGTACTGAGAGCCAACCGATGGTCGGCAATTTTTGTGTTGGCAGATACCAACACGCATTTCTGCTGCTATCCACTGATTGCCCCTGTGCTGCCTGCTGAACATGAATTGATTGTCATTCAGGCAGGGGAAGCACATAAGACGCTGCGTACTTGCGAAACCATCTGGCAACACCTGACCGATGCGCAGGCAGATCGCAATGCACTGTTGATTAATCTGGGCGGCGGTGTCATTGGCGATATGGGCGGATTTTGCGCTGCCACCTACAAGCGAGGCATTTCTTTTATTCAGATCCCAACTACGCTCCTTGCGCAGGTAGATGCGAGCGTCGGCGGAAAGTTAGGCATTGATTTTCAGGGCTTTAAAAATCACATTGGCATTTTTCAGGAACCTGCCTATGTGCTGATAGACACGCATTTTCTACACACACTACCTGTGCGTGAACTGCGCTCCGGCTTTGCGGAACTACTCAAGCACGGGCTGATCGCCGATGCAACCGCATGGCAGGAACTTTCCGCACCCGAAGACTTCCTAACCATTGACTGGCAGCAGGTTGTACCTCACTCAATAGCCTTGAAACAATCTGTTGTTGCGCAAGATCCTTCTGAAAAAGGCTTGCGCAAAATCCTGAATTTCGGGCATACAATCGGGCATGCTATCGAGAGCTATTTCCTTGAAAATCAACCTGCTGAAAAAATATTGCTGCATGGCGAGGCAATTGCAGCGGGTATGATGGCAGAGGCTTGGCTTGCCGTACACAAAACGCTGCTGCCTCAGGAAAGCTACGAGGAAATTTGTCGCTATCTGTTGCAACTCTATGGCAAAGTTGCTATTACGCAGGAAATAATACCCGCCATCGCACAGCTGGCACTTCAAGATAAGAAAAACGAAAACGGTGTTATTTTTCTAAGTCTGATTGATCGGATAGGCTCGTGTCGGTTCAATATACCTTCTACACAGGCGGAAATAGAAGAAGCCCTCTGGACTTACAGCGAATTGTAAAAATTTTCACGGCTGCAACGATTCACCACAACAGGAATCCGCTGCTGTTCGCTTAAAGAGATCAGGTAGAGTAACAACGCCATCTGGAGGCTGTCCGGAAAGGCTACATGTAGCACAGACTTTAGTCTGTAGCTATTTGATTATCAATTGATTAACAAATCACGGACTAAAGTCTGTGTTACTTTTTAGACAGCTTTCATTAAAAATGGCAAAGAAAGTACGCGGGCAGCACGGGGAGTGGCTGATAATTTTTTACTCAAAATATTTTCAAGCAACTCGCGGGTTATATCGGGATAGTTAACTGCAACAGGCTGCCCTGTTTCTATCCATGCCCGCAGTTTTTCAGGGAAACGGCGACCGATTTTTTTAGCTACCGTTACGCCCATCATCTTTAAGGCTTTGGCATTGCACTTTTGCTCATATTGGCCTTTAATTGGCAATACAAATACTTTTTTACCCAAAAACATCGCTTCAGCGGGCGACTCGAAGCCTGCTCCTGTCAACAGACCATTGCTATTTGCCAAACTCTGAGTAAAATTTTTACTGTCTATTGGCAGAAATGTAATGTTTTTATGCGTTTTGATCGTTTTAGCCTGTCTGGAGAATAAGTGCCAATAACAATCTTTTTGGGCGGTTAGTACGCTTGCTAGCAATTGGTCGTCGTAATGCGGCAAATAAACAGTAATATGGCGCTCTGTCTTGGGCACAAGCGAGCGGATTTCACTGCGAATCACCGGCGTATGGATCTCAGGCGCATAGCGATCAAAATGCAGCCCAACGATAGCACCGGCAGGTGCATAATGCTTCAGAATCAGCTCGCCAAGCAGATCGCGGCGCTGCGGGCGTGGCACTGCAGTTGAAAAAAAGGCAGCCTGATGCCCAAATCCCACACAAGGAATACCTTTCAGCAAAGCTGCATGTGCTGCTATAAACTCAAAATCGTTGATAATCAGGTCGTATTTTTCAACAGGCAGCTCTCTGATTTCGCGCAGCAACTCTCTGGGACGCACCGCCCCCAGCGTTTTGCTGAGGCTTACACCGCCGGATTTATCATAAAAAATGCTTAGTCCCTTGCTCCTGAATTTGACTTCGTGAGGTAATTGCACTTGCGAATTACTGCCGCTGACAAACAGATCGAGGTCGCACATGCGGCTCAAAATAGGCACGATTTCGCGGGCGCGTGCAATATGCCCGTTGCCTGTACCCTGAATAGCATAGAGGACTTTCATGCAATTTCGGGTTGGAATGTTGTTGCTACCAAAGTTGAAGCCTCAGATACCGTTTTTCTTGCGCTGTTTTTTTCGCTTACAGCCTCAGACTTATGGTGATAAATTCGCCACTGGTTATTTTCAAACTCAAGAGCGGTCAAATTTTCTACCCAATCGCCGCTATTGAGGTAGTGTACCTGCCCGTTGGCTGTAACTATGCGCTTATTAGCGGGCTGGTGGATATGCCCGCAAATGAAATAATCATAGCCTTTTTCGATTGCCAGATCGGCAGCCAGCGTTTCGAATTGTCCGATATGCTCGACTGCCTTTTTCACGCTGTTTTTCACTTTTTTGGAAAACGAGACCTTTTCGTAGCCCATTAGCTCGGCGCAAAAATTAACGCCACGGTTCATCAGGATAAGCAAATCATAGCCTACCGAACCCAGCTTAGCGAGCCATTTGGCGTGCCGGATAGAAACATCGAAAATATCGCCATGGAAAATCCATGCTTTTTTATCGCCGCAGGGCAATACTAAGCGATTCGCCAAAGTGAACTTATTGGTGCTGATGCGTGGAAAGCGACGCAACAGTTCATCGTGGTTGCCTGTGAGGTAATACACCTTAGTGCCGCGCTCCATCATACGCAAGATACGGCGCAGTACCTGCAGATGAGACTTGGGAAAATAGCGTTTGCTAAAGCGCCAAATGTCTATAATATCACCGTTGAGTACTAGAATTTCGGGGCGAATACTTTTCAAATAAGCATTCAACTCTTTTGCATGGCAGCCATAAGTGCCCAAATGAACATCGGAAATGACAACGATTTGAGGGCGGCGTTTGCGGACTTTTTCTTCCATCATAACACAGGCAGTATTTGTCTGCAAAGGTCAGTTTTACAGGTAAATACATGATGAAAAAGCCATTAAATCCGTGTTGATTCGGGACTCATTTATGTGAATTTTTAGCAAAAAAACAGCCTTTTACTTACGGGCGCATCGGCTCTATGTCCTCGCGCATGAGCACATCAGGGTTCGTGCTGGTTGCCTTGTTGATAGCTTTGAGGATAATGCCGCAAACCTCGCGGATTTCGTCTTTGCTGATCGTTAGCGGCGGCGCAATGCGCATCGCATTGTCGCAATACAGAAACCAGTCGGTAATGACCCCGTAGGAAATAGCCTTATCAATGACAGCCTTTAGCACCTCAAAAGACTCAAATTCGACAGCCATCATCAGTCCTGCACTTCGGATGCCCTTGATACGTGGGTGAATAAGCAACTTTTTGAAAAGTTCAGCTTTTTGTGCGGCTTTTTCATGCAATTTATTGCGGAGAATAACCCCGACAGTAGCATAAGCCGCTACGCAGGATACGGGATGTCCTCCAAAAGTAGTGATATGCCCAAGGATAGGGTTATTTTTTAGCGCATCCATGATATGCTTAGGCGCTATGAACGCACCGATTGGCATACCGCCGCCCATGCCTTTGGCACTTACAAGAATATCAGGCACAATATCAAAATGCTCAAAAGCCCAGAATTTGCCTGTTCTGCCAAAACCGCACTGAATTTCGTCCAGAACGAGTAGTGTTCCGGTTTCGGTACAACGTTGGCGCAGCGCCTGCATATACGATTTGTCAGGTATGCGTACCCCTGCTTCGCCCTGCACGGTTTCTATGATAACTGCGGCAGTATCTTGGGTAATAAACTGTAAATCGTCGGGTTCATTAAAGCGGATATGCCGCACATCGGGCAGCAATGGGCGGTAGGCAGTTTTAAACTTTTCGCTGCCGCTGATACTAAGTGAACCCTGCGTGGAACCATGATAGGCATTCAGGCAACTGACAAAACCGGTGCGCCCTGTATAGCGCTTGGCAAGTTTCATAGCGCCTTCTATTGCCTCGCTGCCGGAATTGACAAAATAAAAATTATCCAATCCCTGCGGCAAGGTGAGCAGCAACCTTTGGGCAAGCGCTACTTGTGGTGCTTGTACATATTCACCATAGACCATCAAGTGCAAATATTTGCGCAGTTGTTTTTTGATGGCTTTGATAACTGCCGGATGTCTGTGTCCAATATTGCTGACACCGATGCCAGAAATTAGGTCGAAGTAGCGTCGCCCTTGTTCATCAATCAAAAAAACGCCTTCTGCTTCTTTAATCTCGAGCAGCAATGGAAAATCTGTTGTTTGTGCTAAGTGGTTGAGAAACAGTTGTCTGGTACTTACAGTTTGTGTTGCTGGCGGCATAGCGGCGGTTGTATTTTTATGCTTGTTTGGCGAAGGTGCAAGGAGTGAAAAAAGAGGTTGCATCATCGGGTTCAACGAATGTTGTGTAGTTTATTCACACAAATTTAACATCGTACTTGTACTAACCGGCTAACTTGTGCATTTTCGTCCAAAATTTAACACTGAACCGAGCCCTAACCATGATTCTCATAGCAGACAGCGGCGCTACGAAAGCAGCTTGGAGATTAGTCCGTGCCGACGGTAGCACCCTACAGGCTCGCACACAGGGTATTAACCCTTATTTTACCGATAAAGTTTCTATCACAAACGAATTGCGCGAGGTACTGCTGCCCCAGTTGGGCAACTCCGCAGCGGCAATTGCAAACACTGTACAGCAGATTTTTTTCTATGGAACGGGCTGTGGTACGGCTGCCAATCAGGAGTTTGTGCGGCAGATCCTGCAAGGGCTTTTTCCTTCGGCAGCTATCGCCGTAGATACTGATATGCTGGGTGCTGCGCGGGCGCTTTGTGGCAAACAGCCCGGTATTGCCTGCATTTTGGGTACAGGTTCGCACGCTGCACTGTTCAACGGCGAACAGATTGTGCAATATGCTGTCAATCTTGGCTTTTGGCTCGGCGATGAGGGCAGCGGCGGACATCTGGGGCGGCGATTGGTTACAGATTATCTCAACAATGACCTGCCTGAAGATTTGCACCAACTTTTTGCTAAACGCTATGCGCTCACCCGCGATGAAGTTTTGGAAAACGCCTATCAAAAGCCAATGCCAAGCCGCTACATGGCCAGTTTTTCCAAATTCCTATTTGACCATCTGACACATCCCTACGCTTATCGGACGGTTTACGATAGTTTCAGCGATTTTTTTGATAAGCGGGTATTGAAGTTTGCAGATGCGCGTAATTTACCTGTACATTTTACAGGCTCGGTTGCATTTTACTATGCTAATGTTCTCCGCCGCGTTGCTGCCGACAAGGGGCTGCACGTGCAGCACATTTTAGAGGAACCTGTGGCAGGGCTGGCGCTCTACCACACAAACGCAGGTACTATTTAGCAAAGGGAAAAGCCTTGAGCAGGTACAAGCCCGACTTTCTACAGCTGTACCTTAGCGAAGGAGTTGGATTATTTTTCAGCACTGTAGTAGATGAGGCTATCTCGTTCATATCCCCGTCGTAGAGTTTCAAGACGATGCGCTGCGCTTTACTTTCTTCGGGAAGCGTCAACTCGAAAAGATAGGTAGCATCTTGGCTGAGAAAGCAAGTCATCTGCTGATCGCTGTCCTGGCGCAGGTTAAATACGATGATTCTTTCTTTGCCTGCATTTACCTCAGCGCCTGCAGCAGGCTTTTGTTGCGCCTTGGCAGCGATTGTGCCTAAGAAAAAAAACAGGATGGTAAAGATTCTTTTCAAGTAACTCATCAGATCAATTTATAGTTTTTATACTCAAACAGCCGTCTGCCTGTCCACTGCTCTACTGTTGCAAGTATGCGATTTTTCAGGCTCAACTTTTTAATGCTCGGATTGAGGTTTACATCCCAGTCAGCATTGTTAATACGGTTTTGCATGACCAAAGGATGTGTTTCGTCGAATAATACAAC